>CAYTJO010000021.1:0-11504 GCA_964438215.1 uncultured Rhodospirillaceae bacterium | reverse complement strand
TATTAGTTTTTTCTTTGGTGTCAGTATTAAAAAAAGCTCCAAAGGCAATATAACTTGCTCCAAAAATTTGAGCATTTTTTGCCAAAAAAGTAGAACTATAACAACTTATTCCTATTATTTTATTTTTTCCTAATATTGCTTGACAACTATGAATACTAGGGTCTCCTTTTCCAACGTGAACTCCATCTAAGTTGAAATTTTTGGCAATATCAGGTCTGTCATTAATGATAAACTTTATATTAAATTTTTTACATAAAGGAAAAATAAAATTAATTAAATTTGTTATTGTTTCATCATCAGCTATTTTAAGTCTGAGTTGAAAATATTTTAATATTCTTGAAGAAGCAATGTTTTTAAAGTCTTTTGTAAAGTTTTTAAATTCAATATTATTTGGCGATATCAAATAAATTTCAGGTTTTTTAAAATTTTTTATTTTTTCCTCTTTAGGATTTAATTTTTATAAATTTCTATTATTTCTTTTAATAAATTAATAGCCTCTTCTTTAGGTCTCTGAAAAGTATTTCTTCCTATAATAGATCCATTTCCTCCTCCTACATTTATTTGCTTTATTTCATCTAAAAGGTCGCTTATGTCCTTTGAATTTCCTCCCGAAAAAACAACAATTCTTTTGGAATTAAAAGCACACTTTTTTATGTGAGAAATTCTATCTGATAATAAATTGAAATTACTTTTTCCGTTATCAAATATATTGTTCAAATTTTTATTTTCTATAAAAGTACTAGGAGGCTTAACTTTTATTATATGAGCACCAAGTTGTGCAGCTATATGGGCTGCATAACCAATTATATCTAATGCAGTTTCTCCTTCTTTTGAAATTTTTCCACCTCTGGGATAAGACCATAGAACTGATGGTAACCCATATTCTGAAGCTTCTCGAGAAATCTCTTTAAATTCTTCAATCATATCATACTGATACTCTGATCCAGGATAAATAGTAAAACCAACAGCACTACACCCAAGTCTTAATGCATCTTTAACACTCCCATTTATTGATTGATATTTTTGGTCATTTAATCCATTAGAACTATTTATTTTTAAAATTGTAGGAATTTGACCAGCAAAACGCTCAGATCCTGATTCAAGAAAACCATATGGTGCAGCATATGCACTTAGCTTTGCTTCTATTGAAAGTTGATAATGGTAATCGGGATCATATGCAGCAGGGTTTATAAAAAAAGATTTATCTGGTCCATGTTCGTGTCCCTGATCAACAGGAAGTATTAATAACTTTCCAGTGCCTCCTAAATCACCATGCATTAATATTCTGCCTAGGTTGGCTTTAACACCAGCATTAGTATTTTCATAATTATTTAAAATTTCTATGACTTTATTTGTATACACCATTACCTATCTCCTTAGTTACTAATTTGATAAAAATTCCAATCCAGGAAGAGTTTTTCCTTCTAACCATTCAACTAATGCCCCACCTGCAATAGATACAAAAGAAAAACCGCCAGTTAAGTCTTCTTTATTTAAGGCTGCAACAGTATCACCTCCACCTACTACTGAAGTAATTAGCTTGCTTTTTGTTAAAATAGCTGCTGTTCTTCCTATTACATTGGTTGAATTATCAAAAGGTTTTTGTTCATACAAACCTAGAGGTCCATTCCAAAATATTGTCTTACAATTAGCCATCTCATTGCTGATTTTTTCAATTGTGCTTTCACCTATATCAAAAACTGAATAATTATCCTTGATATTATCTATTTTAACATTTTCAATACTCTCTAAATCATTAGTGCTTTTAGCAATAACCACATCTTCTGGAAGTATTAATTGACATTTTTCTAATTCTGCTTTTTCTAATATATCTTCAGCCGTTTTAACTTTATCTTTCTCTATCAGTGATTGACCAATACTAAAACCTTTAGCAGCTAAGAAAGTATTAGCCATTGCTCCACCAATAACTAGTTTATCTACTTTTTTTAACAAATTATTTAATAAAATAATCTTAGTTGAAATTTTTGAACCTCCGACTATTGCCATCACTGGCTTATTTATATTATTAAATATCTTATCTAGCATTCTTATTTCTAACTCTAGGTAGCGTCCGACAAAAGCAGGTAAAAACTTAGATAACCCATAAGTAGATACATGTTTTCTATGAGATACTGAAAAAGAATCATTCACATAATAATCTCCACATTCGGCAAGTTCTTTTGCAAAAGTTTCATCGTTTTTCTCTTCTTCTGGATGAAACCTTATGTTTTCCATAAAAGTAATTGTTCCTTCATTCACATCATCAATAACTTTCTTAAGAATATAAGGTTTGCAAAAAGGCATAATTGTTACCTGAGATACCTTTATTATATCAGCAAAAACATTTAGAACCTTTTTCAAAGAGAGGTTTTCTTTATAACTTCCTTTAGGTCTTCCTAAATGAGAAATAATGATGACTTTAGCTCCCTTGTGGATCAATTCATCTATAGTAATTTTATGTCTTTCTATTTTTGTACTGTCTAAAACTTTTCCATCTAAATCAAAGGGAACGTTTAAATCACATCTAAGTAAAACTTTTTTTCCTTTAAGATTTAAATTATCTAAGGTTTTTGTAATCATAAGCAATTTCCCAAACTACTGCATACATCGATCATCCTATTTGAAAAACCCCATTCGTTATCATACCAAGACAATATTCTACCAAAACTATTCCCTACAACTTGAGTTTGTGTTGAATCAAATATAGAACTAGCTTGATTATGATTAAAGTCTACAGAAACAAGTGGTTCTAAATTATAGTCAATTATATTTTTAAATGAATTAAGTGAACTTTGATATATCACATCATTTATATTATTCACGGATAATTTTTTCTCAGACTGAAAAGTAAAATCTATCATAGATACATTTGGAGTTGGAATTCTTACAGCAGTCCCATCTAACTTTCCATTAAGTTCTGGCAACACTAGACCTACAGCTTTAGCTGCTCCAGTAGATGTAGGTATCATAGAACTACTTGCAGTTCTAGCTCTTCTTAGATCTGCATGAATAGAATCTAGAATTTTTTGATCTGAGGTAAATGAATGAACAGTAGTCATAAATCCTGCATTAATTGAAAATTTCTCATTTATAATTTTAGCGATAGGAGCTAAACAGTTTGTGGTGCAAGAAGCATTAGAAATAATATGATGATTTTCGTTTAAGCTATTATGATTAACACCATATACTACAGTTATATCGGCATTATTAGACGGCGCTGAAATCAGAACTTTTTTAACATTATTTTTTAGGTGACCCCTCGCTTTTTCTGCATCTGTAAATAAACCAGTACACTCCAGAACTATATCAACATCTCTTTGATTCCAAGGAATTTCTTCTGGAGACCTGCATGCAAAAAAAGAAATTTGATTATCATCAACTGACATAATATTATTTTGAGTTTCTATTTTATAATTTATCTTTCCATGAACTGAATCATATTTAAATAAATGAACATTTTGTTTGATATTTCCAATGTCATTAATTGCTACAACTTTAATATTTTTATCAAGTTTTTCTAGAGAAGCTCTAAGAACTAGCCTACCAATTCTACCAAATCCGTTAATTCCAACATTAATCATTACTATCTCCTACATTATCAATTTATTTCTTAATATTTTTAATTATTTCTGTTTTAATTCTGTCAATAGAAATTTTAAAATGTAAAAAAACATCTTTTCCAGGACCAGAAGCACCAAAACTATCTAGTCCAATAAAAATATCTTCTTTTTTCATCCACTTATTCCATGATTGAATAGAACCTGCTTCTAAAAATATATTCTTAGTTTTATCTAAAATTAGTGATTTATAGTCAATATTTTGTTTACCGAATAACTCCATGCTTGGCATGGAAACAACTCTAACATTTATTTTTTGACTAATTAATTCATCACTAACTTGCTTAGCCAAAGCCACCTCTGAACCTGTGGCAATTATTGTAAAGTCTGGATTTTCTCTGTCTATCAAAATATAAGCCCCTTTTCTACTTAAATTATTTTCAAAGTTATCTTTTAATGTTCTTAGTAATGGAAGTGACTGTCTAGATAATGCAATAACTGATGGCCTTTTATCACTTAATAAAGCTAATTCCCAACATTCTGAAGTTTCAATTGCATCACCCGGTCTAAAAACATTTAAATTAGGAATGGCCCTTAATGAGGATAAATGTTCTACAGGTTGATGTGTTGGGCCGTCTTCTCCTAGACCAATAGAGTCATGAGTAAATACATATATTACTTTTTGCTCCATTAATGCAGAAAGTCTTATAGCCGGCCTACAATAATCACTAAATACTAAAAAAGTTCCTCCATATGGAATAAAAAATCCATGCAGTGCTATACCGTTCATTGCTGCTGCCATACAATGTTCTCTTACACCCCAGTGCAAATAATTTCCTGTAAAGTTATTTTTATCTATAACTTTCATTGGTTTTACGTAAGTATTGTTAGACCCAGTAAGATCTGCAGATCCTCCTAATAGATTTAAATTACTAGCTATTAAGTGTGATAATACAATTTCACTAGACTTTCTTGTTGCCAGTTCCTTATTATTTTCTGAAAAAAAATTACTACTATTTTTTCTAGCATCTGTAACTTTTTTAATGAAATTTTTACTTCTTATATCAAATTCGTCTAATTTACTTTCATTTTTAATTTTCCAGGTTTCATAATTATTTTTATTCCTTAAACCTGCATTTCTCCAAAAACTCAATATATCTTTAGGAATGTAAAAGGGTACATAATTCCAATTCATTGATTCCCTTACTAGTTTAATTTCATCTTCTCCTAAAGGTGCTCCATGGCTTCCTGCTGTACCTTGTTTATTAGGAGATCCATATCCTATTAATGTCTTACAACTAATTATTGAAGGGCGACTATCATTTTTAGCATTCTCTATGGCAGAGTGAATAGCATCAAAGTCATATCCATCTATACTTTCTGTGTGCCATCCATAGGATAAAAATCTATCTAGTGTTTTATCAGACATTGTTAAAGAGGTAGGTCCATCAATTGATATTTCATTATCATCATAGAGCAATATTAAATTTGATAATGACAAATGTCCTGCTAAGGAAGCAGCTTCATGACTAATTCCTTCCATTATACAACCGTCACCTACTAATACATATGTATAATGATTGAAGAAAACATTACCTAGTTTATTTCTAATTATCTTTTCAGAAATTGCCATACCCACAGCATTTGCAAGGCCTTGCCCTAGAGGGCCAGTAGTAGTTTCTATACCTGGGATCTCGTTTAACTCAGGATGGCCTGCTGTAGGAAACCCAATTTTTCTAAAATTCATCAAATCATTTAAAGTTACTCCTTCGTATCCTAAAAGATACAAAACAGAGTAAATTAGCATAGAGCCATGTCCTGCTGATAATATAAACCTGTCTCTATTTTTCCAATTTGGATCTTTAGAGTAAAAATTAAGATGTAATGCAAATAACACAGTCGCTACTTCTGCCATGCCCATTGGCATGCCTGGATGACCAGATTTAGCTTTTTCTACAGCATCAACTGATAAAAATCTGATGGCATTAGCCATTAAAGAATATTTTTTTTTATCTTCTTCAGTAAACTTCATAATTTTTGATAACATATATGATAATACATATTTATAGTTTTTTTGTTAAAAAGTAACAAGAATAATTATTTATTTTTATAACTTAAACAATTATATTTAATAATTGATATAAATAACTTTTTCAAAACTTAATATGAGAAATATTGCTAAATATTTAAAGAAAATTGATAACTCATTGGAAACTTTAGTTAAAAATAGTGATTTAATAAGAGATGCTAAAGAAAACTTAATTACTATTAACAAATTAGAAGATCAACTTAAAAAAAATAAAAATATAAAAATTGAAACTGTTGAATTGATAGATCAAATCATAACTGAAATTGAAAAAATTACTTCAGATAGTAAGGATAAGAGCAAATAAAGTGGCAGATGTAGATATAATTATAAATAATAGAACCTACAGAATATCTTGCAAAGACGGAGAAGAAGATAGGATAAAGTTATTGGCATCTAAAATTGATAATGAAGTTAAGTTGTTAGCAGGTAAAATTGGACAGTTAGGGGAAGCTCGGATGATTTTACTTGCGGCATTAGTTTTATTAGATAAATTTGATGATAATCAAGATAAAATGGAAGAAATAATTAAACAAACTGCAGATAAAATAGAATCGGTAGTGAATTCGATAAATGTTGCAAAACAAAAATAGTAATACACTAAAAAAAATAGAAATTAGGAATCGAAACTTTAGGTTAAGAAAGCTATTAAGTATTACTAAGTATTACAGATCTTTTAGTATTATGAAAAACTTCTTACAGTACTTTAAACTTAACTGTAAAGACACAGTTGGTTGTTACTGGCCAACTAATTCTGAAATAGATACCAGACCCCTAATTTCTCACCTAATAGAAAAAAAAATTCTAATAGCACTACCTGCAATAGAAGATAACAAAATGTTGTTTAAATTATGGTACCCACTTGATAAATTATATTATTCTAAATATAAGTTTTATTCACCCAGCACAAAATCTATAACTATAACTCCAAAAATTATTATTACTCCTTCTTTAGCAGTGGATTATAAAGGAAATAGAATTGGTTATGGAAAAGGATTCTATGATAAATACTACAAGAACAATAAATCTAGTATTTATATTGGTTATATTTACACTGAACAAAGTTTTAAAGCTTTACCTTTTCAGAAACATGACTTAAAACTTAATGCAATAGTGACTGATACTTTTGTAAAAATAATAGACAATAAACTTCAATGAATGTTCTTTTTTTAGGAGATTTAGTGGGTGAAAACACATTACCTTTTCTAAAGAAGAATTTACCTAAAATATTAAAGAAATACAATATTAGTTTCGTGATTGTAAATGGAGAAAATCTTGCTAATGGTTATGGAATTACTCCCAATTTATGTGATCAATTATTTGATTTAGGAATAGATGTCATTAGCTCTGGAAATCATATTTGGGATCAAGAAAAAATAATTCCCTATATAGCAAGACAAGAGAATCTATTAAGACCTTTTAACTATCCAAAAAAACAACCTGGAAAAGGTTTGGGAACCTTCAAAGATAAGTTAGGAAATAAAGTTGTAGTAATAAATATGTTATGCAATCTGTTTATGCAGAAAGCTGATAACGCTTTTGTTGAAATAAAAAAGGTATTAAAAGATATTAAACTTAAAAAAGATTGTGATGCTATATTTATAGATTTACATGGTGAAGTTGCTTCAGAAAAACAAGCTTTGGCATATATGATAGACGGAAAGGTAACAGCAGTATTAGGAACTCATACTCATGTGCCTACTTCCGACTTGAGAGTTTTGCCAAATGGAACAGCATTTCAAACTGATACAGGTATGTGTGGAGACTATGATTCTGTAATAGGTGGTAACAAAAATAGTTGGATTGAAAAATTTCAAATTAAAAATGATTATAAAAAAATTAACTCATCTGAACAGAATGTTGCTCTTTGTGGTGCAATAATTAAAGTCAATAAAGATAATGGATTATCATCTTTAGTAGAACAAATAATAATTGGGAAGGTTCTAAATAATAAAATACCTAGAGAAGAACTTTTCAAAAAGGAATAAAAAATGGCAGGTCACTCACAGTTTAAAAATATTATGCATAGAAAAGGAGCTCAAGATGCTAAGAGAGCTAAAATATTTGCAAAACTAGCAAGAGAAATTACTGTTGCAGCAAAGACTGGTTTTCCAGACCCTAAACAAAACCCCAGACTTAGAAATGCTATTATAAATGCTAGAAGCGAAAATATGCCTAATGATAAGATAAAAAAGGCATTAATTAAAGCAAGCTCAAATGATTTTTCTGAAAACTATTCTCAAATGAGATACGAGGGGTTTGGCAACAATGGTATTGCTATTATAATTGAAACACTAACAAACAATAAAAATAGAACAGCCTCAGAAGTAAGGTCTATATTAACTAAAAATGGAGGAAATCTTGGAGAAACAGGATCAGTATCTTTTAACTTCCAACAAGCAGGAGAAATATCTTTTGATAATAGTGTAGTTAGCAAAGATGAAATTGTAAACTTTGCCATAGAAAATGGAGCAATAGATATTTTAGAAGAAGAAAAAATTTTTAAAATATTATGCAATCCTAATAATTTTGGTAGTTTAAGAAATTCACTAGAAAGAAAATTTGTTGAACCTAATACGGCAAAACTAATTTGGAATCCGACTAACTTAGTTAAAATAAACATAGATGAAGCTAAAAAAATACTTAATATAATTGATTCTTTGGAGGAGAATGAAGATGTGCAAAATATTTATACTAACATCGACATATCTGATGACAATCTAAAACAACTTCAAAATGATTAAAAATAAACTATTACAGGCAGGTATTTAGAATGATTATAATGGGTTTAGATCCAGGATCTAGCGGTGGTATATCCATAGTAGAGACTAAAAAAAACAAACTTCCTCAAATAGTTTTTTTTCTCAAAATGCCAATCATAAGCATGTATGGAAAAAAGATAATTGATACAAAAAAATTATTTGCATCAATAAAACTTTTTGAAATAGATGTTTCAATTATAGAAAAAGTTCATGCAATGCCAAGACAAGGTGTTACTTCGAGTTTTCAATTTGGAAGAAGCTTTGGAGCTATAGAAGCTCTTGCATATTTGACAGCAAAAAGAGTGGATTATGTTGCACCTGTGGTATGGAAAAAATATTTAGGAATCGGATCCTCTAAACAGGATAGTCTAGATATGGCAAGATTGAAATTTGGAAATAATGAAATTTGGGAAAAGAAAACTAATGATGGAATTGCCGAAGCATCTCTTTTAGCTTTATATTGGATATCAAAGTTTCAAAATTAAATTTTATGTCTGTAAAAAACCAGAATCAGATAAAAGTCAGAATTTATTATGAAGATACTGACTCGGGAGGAATAGTATATCATTCCAAATACTTAAACTTTGCTGAAAGAGGAAGGACTGAGTTTCTCAGAAGAAGAAACTTAGAACAACAAATTATAAAAGAGAAATTCGGGATCGTATTTGTGGTCAAATCATTAAATATTGATTATATAAGCTTTGCTTGTCTTGATGATTTATTAGTAATTAAAACTGTTATATGTAATTTAAATAAAGCAAAAGTAAACTTCCAACAATTTATTTCCAAAAAAAAAATTATTATTGCAAAAATAAAAGTTACAGTCTGTTGTATAGATAAAAATAGAAAAATTTCTAGAATGAATGATAAAATGTATGATACTTTAAAAAAGATAGGAAAGGAAACAATATGAATGAGTCTATTTCCGTAGCAGATAATATAGACATAAGTATTTGGGGATTAATTTTACAAGCTGATTTAGTAGTTAGAATAGTTATGTTGTTACTGCTTATGTTATCAATATTCTGCTGGGCTATAATATTTGAAAAAATCACTAAAATTAAAAATTTAAATAAGGAAGCTGTAGATTTTGAGAATACTTTTTGGTCTGGGATTAAAATTGATCAAATTAAAGATGATATTGGAAATAGTCCTAAACATCCTTATGAGGCAGTTTTCTTAGCAGGAATTAAAGAATGGGAATTAGCAATTAAAAATAAGAATACTATTCATGTTGATATTCAGGTCTTAGAAAAAAGGCTAGAAAGAACTATGGGTGCTACTCTTAATAAAGAAATGGAAAGTATAGAAAAAAATACAAATTTCTTAGCTACAACAGGATCATCTGCTCCTTTTATAGGACTATTTGGAACAGTATGGGGTATTATGAATAGCTTTCAATCTATTGCTACTTCAAAAAACACTTCTCTTGCTGTAGTAGCTCCAGGTATAGCAGAAGCTTTACTAGCAACAGCATTAGGCCTTTTAGCAGCAATACCAGCTGTAATTTTTTATAATAAAATTTCTGGTGATACTAATATTTATAGTAGTCGACTGGAGATATTTATTAATGATTTCACAACCATACTATCTAGACAAGTAACAAAAAAATGACAAGACATAACCTTAGATACAATGTTAATAAAATAAGAAAACCTATGTCTGAGATAAATGTTACACCTTTTGTTGATGTAATGTTGGTTTTATTAATCATTTTTATGATCACAGCACCTCTTATGAAGACTGGTGTGGAAATTGAATTGCCTAAAGTAAATACTCCTAATATTCCTGAAAATAATGAGCCTCTGATAATAAGTATAAATAAGAATAAAGAGGTTTATCTATCTGAAAAAAAAATAATTTCTAATCAACTAACACCAAAGCTTTTAGAGATTAAGAAAGCTAACCCAAAAGTTAGAGTTTTTTTGAAAGCTGATAAAGTGGTCTCCTATGAACTTCTAATGGAAGTAATGAAGCAAATAATAGATTCCAATATTACTAACGTAAGTCTGATGACTAATCCTAAAGACTGAGGAAGTTTGACAAAATTCTTAATTTTTTCTTTATTTTTTCACACATTATTAATAACTGTTTTTAATTTTAAAAAGTTTTATAAAGAAACTAAAGTGGTAAATACAATAAATATAGCTTACGTTGAAAATAAAATAGCAAAGAAAGAAACTCCACAAAAAAAAAATAAAAATGCAAAAGTAAAAAAAAAGCAGGATAAAAAACCTGATATAAAAAAAAATCCAGTAAAAAAAGACTTTGTTAAAAAATCAAAAAAAAAAAGACCCTATTAAAAAAAATATCAAGCAGAAAGATAAAAAAAATTTTGATGACATGTTGAAAAACTTAGCAAAAAAAGAATTAGTGCAAGAGCTTAATACTAAAGAAGATATTGATAAAAAAATTAAAAATTTATCTCAAAAGAAAATAAACAATAAAAATACATCACCAGATAAAAAAGAATTACTTACTATAGTTAATGTTCTTATGATGCAAATAAATAATAATTGGACAAGACCACCAGGAATTAAGAATATTGAAAATCTAACCATCAAACTAGTAATAACTTTAGACCCTAATGGGTATGTTACTAGCATTAGTATTCCTAGCAGCACAGACAATATGATAAAAGAAGATAAATTGTTGCGCCCTTATTTAGATTCTGCATTAAGAGCAATAAAAAAATCTTCTCCATTTGAAGGATTAGAAAAACATAGATATAATATATGGAGAAAAATTAATATTAATTTTATACCCTTTGAAGTAAACCAATGAAAAAAATAGTAATTTTAATAATATATTTTATTTTTAGCCATTATTCCCTTTTGAAAGGATTAGAAATAGATGTTACTGAAGGTAAAATAGAACCCCTACCAATTGCATTAGTGACGTTTAATTATCAAGATACTTTAGAAAAAGATTATTCTGCAAAAATTAATACTATAATTTCTAATAACCTCAGAAATACTGGTCTATTTAAAATATTATCTGAAAAGTCATTTTTACAATCACAAAATGAAGTTTTTTTACAACCATTGTTCGGTGATTGGAGACTTATAGATGCAAACTTTCTAATTAGTGGAGAATTAA
>CAYTJO010000020.1:5720-11538 GCA_964438215.1 uncultured Rhodospirillaceae bacterium | reverse complement strand
TTTCTTAACTTTTTTCCTACAGAGTCGTATATTTTAACTTTTACAAATTTCTCAAAGTTCCCCATTATTTTTTCTATATCTAGATCTACGTCAATTAATTCATTTCCTTCTAAGTTTAGGTCTTTTAATGTAATTTCTTTATTTAATTGAATAGGCAATACTCCCATTCCTTTTATATTAGATCTTTGAATTCTTTCAAAACTTTCTACTATTACAGCTTTAATTCCCAAAAGCCTAGTTCCTTTAGCAGCCCAATCTCTAGATGATCCTGTTCCATATTCTTTTCCTGCAAAAACAACCAGCGGAGTTTTTCTTTTTTTATACTCTTGAGCGGCATCATAAATAGTTACTACTTTATTATCTGGGAATAATTTAGTAAATCCACCTTCCTTATCCGGAGTAATTTTATTTTTTAATCTAATATTGGCAAAAGTACCTCTTATCATCACATCGTGGCTTCCTCTTCTAGCCCCATAGGAGTTGAACTTTTCTTTACTAACCTGTTTTTCTTTTAAGAATGTTCCTGCGGGACTATCTTCTTTAATTGATCCTGCTGGAGAAATATGGTCTGTGGTGATAGAGTCACCTAAGACGGCTAAAATTCTTGCTCCTTTTATACTACTGAGATTATTTTGAGTTAAGACTTTATCAGATAGAAAAGGAGGGTTTTGAACATAGTTGCTAGTTATATCCCAATTATAGGTAGGACTTTCAAAAGCTTGTATTTTATCCCACTTAGAATTCTTCTCTCCAATTTTTTTGTATCTACTCAAGTACATTGAAGATTGAATTTTTTCTAGAAGGCTATTTACTAGATTAGAGTCTGGCCAAATATCATTTAAGAAAACCTCTTTGTTACTTTTTCCCATTCCTATCGGGGCTTTGGTTATATCAGTAATAGTAGTTCCCAAAAGTGAATAAGCCACAACAAGAGGAGGAGATGCAAGCCAATTTGCTCTTATTAAAGGATGCACCCTTCCTTCAAAGTTTCTATTGCCAGATAAGACAGAGCTTACATTGAGATTATTTTCTATGATTTGTAACTCAATATTTTTTTCTAGGGGGCCTGAGTTTCCAATACATGTAGTGCACCCGTAGCCAACTACATTAAACCCTAGCTTTTCTAGATAGGACATTAAATTCAGGCTCTTTAAATAATCAGTCACAACTTGACTTCCTGGTGCCAATGAGGTTTTTACCCAACTTCTTTTGGAAAGGCCAAGCTCACAAGCTTTTTTAGCTAATAGCCCTGCAGAAATCATTAAGTAAGGGTTAGCGGTATTTGTACAACTAGTAATAGCAGCCAGAACTACGTCACCACTATTTATTTTTTTTTCTCTTTTATGTTCTGGTTTTAAATTTGACTCTCCTATTTCTTTAGCACTTTTTATATGTACTTCTGAAAGTAGAACTTTGTCTTGCGGTCTTTTAGGTCCTGCTAATACAGGTTCTATTGACGATACGTCAATATCAATATTTTCATTATAAGAAAAGTTGCTAGGATAAGATGTGTCTTGATTATCTAACCAAAGTTTTTGTTCTTTAGCATATGCTTCTACCATTGAGAAGAGGGTCTCACTTCTTCCAGTAATTCTGAGATATTTAATTGATTCTTTATCTACAGGAAAAAAACCGCAAGTGGCACCATATTCTGGAGCCATATTAGAAATAGTAGCTCTATCAGCCAGCGAAAGATTACTTACTCCTGAACCATAAAATTCTACAAATTTATTTACAACACCATGATTTCTTAAAATATTAGTAATAGTTAAAACTAAATCTGTGGGAGTTGTATTTTCTTTTAATTTTCCATACAAATTGACTCCTACTATTTTAGGAATTGACATTGCTATAGCTTCTCCTAACATTACAGCTTCTGCTTCTATTCCTCCAACACCCCAACCTAGTACAGATAATCCGTTTATCATTGTTGTATGACTGTCAGTTCCTACTACACTATCAGGATATATTAGATTTGCTTCTTTATCTAACCATGCTACTTTAGCTAAAAACTCCATATTTACTTGATGACATATACCAATCCCAGGAGGAATAACTCTAAAGTTTTTTAAATTTTTCTGTCCCCATTTTAAAAATTTATATCTTTCTAAATTTCTTTCAAACTCAAGCTCTGTATTAATTCTAAGGGCATCTGAAGAAGCATACTTATCAACCATTACTGAATGATCAACCACTAAATCTACAGGTTTTAAAGGATTAATCTTAGAGGCATTAATATTTTTTTTTTCTTTTGCTATTTCCCGCATAGAAGCTAAGTCAGCTAAAGCAGGAACACCAGTAAAGTCTTGCATCAATACTCTAGTAGGGAAAAAATCAATTTCTCCAACACTTTCAGTGCTTTTAAGACTTTTATTTAACAACTTAGCTTTTTCCATTATGTATACGTCAGATTTACTATTTCTAAGTATATTTTCTAGTAAAACTCTATATGAAAAAGGAAAGAATTTACAAAAAGGAAGGGTTTTCTCTATAGCTTTTAAACTATAAATATTAACTTGAGTATCATTAATATTTAATTTATCAACGAACTTAGATTTCATAAACTTACTCTAGTGATCCAGAACCTGGTTTGTCTGAAAAATATTTCTTGAACTTATCCTCTTCATCTTTAAATTTGTCTCCATCAGCAGGAGGTGATCCTTTTTTTACAATATTTGGCCATTTTTCAGAAAATTCTTCATTTAACTTTTCCCATTTAGATGCTTGATTATCAGAATCAGGAAGAATTGCTTCTGCAGGGCATTCTGGTTCACATACACCACAATCTATACATTCATCAGGGTTTATAACTAACATATTATCACCTTCATAAAAGCAATCAACTGGACAAACTTCACAACAATCCATATATTTACATTTAATACATGATTCAGTAACTACATAGGGCATGATAAAAAATTCCTTTCTATTTATCTAAGATTTTAAAACTCTTTGTTTAGCCTCATTACTATCTTTTGCTTCCACATAAAGCAAGCCAGCAATTTTTCTAATCAACATATCTTCATATGGATCTATATTATTATCAACTAAACAAACTTTCCATAGCATTTCAATTATTTCTTTTCTTTTTTGAAGACTCCAAGTATCCTTAATTTTTTTTGTATGCGATACTAGATCACCACTATCACTTAGATTTTGTCTAACTTTATCAATAGTATTATTTATAAGGTCTTCATTTTTAATCATAAATTGTTTTTTAATTATTGTGGAGATTATTTTCTTTTCTTTATCTTCAAAAACTTCATCTATATTGGCGGCTTCTACTAATAAAGATATTACTGCCAAAGCATCATCATCTATTTTTGTATCTTCAGAAGTTTGTTTTTTTTTTGAAAATAAATTAAACATAAATTTTATATATAGAGATTATAATTTATTGCAACTTTTTTAAGACATAAAAAGGGCTATTTTTATCATAGTATTTTTTTTTGATAATACTTTTTTTCTTTTTTTTCCAATAACTTACATTTAAAGTTCCAGCTATTTTTACAAAACCTAAATAAACTAATATCTCTGCAAGAACAAATTGAGGGATATTATATTTATTTAGAATATTATAATCGAAATAAAATATATGCCTTTTTTTATCATAAATATTATTTATAATTTTTTCCAATAATATTACATCTATTCCAAAATCTTTAATTTTAACATAACCAATAAGATGCAATATGCTTTCTGAAAAATTAGTAGCATTAAATATAACTTTTTTCTCAGGAATTTTATTAAGCACTTTCCCTTTAAAATATATGCATCCCAAAGTCCACCTAAGATCCTTGTAGATCTTATTAGTTACTTTTTTATAAAAGTAATGGAACTTCCCAGACAATACTCCCATTTTTATTAGTGTATTTTTCTCATATGCAGTTTGTGGAATAAAGTTTCCCTCTATTTTATTTCTTTTTAAAATCCCAAATCCTTTATCAATAGAAAATAAAAAGGACTTCAAATTTCTATTTTCTACATTTGAAAAATTATCTTGTTTCCAAAAGATTAAGTTTATTTTTTTTGTTATTTCTAATTTAACTTTTCCTATAATTTTTATATAAGTTTTTTCATCTAAATAATTATTATTATTTATAATAATTTTAGGATTAAAAAGGGATTCACCCTTGTAAAGAGACCCTAATCTTTTAGAGTTTAAAAATAAATTACCATTTCTGTCAAAAGTAACATTTAAGCTATCTTCATTTAAAAAATTTCTGGCATAATTTTCTAATAAAAATTTAACTTTATTAGAGATTTCTCTCTTTAAAAATTTATTTTTAAAAATTGACTTTTCATCATAGATTTTTACTAAAAATCCAGAAATAGAACCAATGCATTTTTTGTTTAGGTAAATCAGATTATCTTTATCTATCTTAATTTCTAGTGATTTTTTTGCATTATATTCTGTTAAAAATTGCCTTATTTTTTTATCTACAAATTCATTAGTTAATCTCTCATGTAAAGCGTCAGAAAGAAACCTCTCAGTTTCTAGCGCTAGGACTTTTAAGTCTTGATTATTATTTGTCCAGTGACTTCTATTTGATATATAATTCCAAAATCTAGTTTTAGCTAGTCTAAAAGTAAGCATATCAATTGTTCCTTCTAAATCTTGCAACTTCCTTGTTTCTGATATAGCCCAGGAAGTATTTAATAATCCTACATCCACAATATTACAAAATATTTTCACTAAGAGATCAGAAAAAATACTATCTAAATTTTTAAAATAATCTGGAATTAAACTTATATCCCAAAGCAACTTAATATTGTTTTCGTTATCTAATCTTTCTTTTATTGAGTTTATGCTAGAAAGATACTTAAGAGTATTTTCATCCCTTTTATTTTGTGTTTTAATTAACTTTGGGTCATTGCTTTTTTTCTCTAGAGACTTAATTAAATTATAAATGCTTGAAAAATCTAAGTTGCTTTCTCTCCAAAAAAGAAACTCGCTTGAGTCATAATTATGATTTTCCACAGACTTTATAGCTTGCTCTGATAAAGAATAGCAATTTAAAGTAGTAGAAAAGTTACCACTATGAGTATCTCTTCCTGCTCTACCAGCAATTTGACCAATTTCATTATTTTTAAGTGAACGATTTTGTTTGCCGTCGAATTTATTCAAGGACGAAAATGAAACATTTTTGATATTTAAATTTAAGCCCATTCCTATGGCATCTGTAGCAACAATATAATCAACTGTTCCTTCTTCGAACATAGAGACTTGAGAATTTCTAGTTTGGGGACTGAGCGAACCCATTACTACAGCCGCACCTCCTTTAACCGTTTTTATTTTAGAAGCTATACTGTAAACATCATTAGAGTTAAAAGCAATAATAGCAGATCTTTTAGGAAGTGACGAAAGTCCCTTTTTACCAATATAAGAAAGTTTTGACCTTCTTTGCTTTTTTATAATAGTAGGGTTAGAAAAAATATTTTGTAAAATTTTTTCCATAGTTTCTGAACCTAAAAATAATGTTTCTAATGTTCCTCTAGAGTTTAGAAGTCTATCTGTGAAAATGTGCCCTCGCTCAAAGTCATTACATAATTGGATTTCGTCAACAGCTAAAAAATCAAAATACTTGTCAGAGGGCATTGCCTCAACAGTAGTTATAAAGTATTTTGCTGTTATAGGAAAAATTTTCTCTTCTCCTGTTATTAAAGCAACTTTTAATTTCCCAACTTTTTGTATAACTTTTTCATAAACTTCTCTTGCTAATAATCTGAGAGGCAGACCTATTACTCCATTAGAATAAGTTAACATTTTTTCTATAGCATAATGTGTCTTACCTGTATTAGTAGGACCTAATAAGAA
>CAYTJO010000020.1:4736-5710 GCA_964438215.1 uncultured Rhodospirillaceae bacterium | reverse complement strand
TTCTTCCCAGTTTTTACCTTCCCCAAAAGATACTTCTAGAGGTACATCTAACTTTATTATAGGTGAATTGGCACTTATCATTATTTTTACTATTAAATTTTTAATAATTTCTAAATTTTTTTCAGAGGTTTCAAAAACTAATTCATCATGCACTTGTAATAATAACTTGGTTTTAGTAAATTCATTTTTACTCCTAAAACTATAGATTTTAATCATAGCTCGCTTTATAACGTCTGCTGCGGTTCCTTGGATAGGAGCATTTATAGCTTGCCTTTGAGCATAGTTTCTAATCATAGGATTTTTACTATTATAGTCTTTTATATTAACTTTTCTTCCAAAAAGAGTTTTTACGTGACCATTTTTCTCTAGGTTAATTTTTACTTCCTCCATATATTCTTTAATTCCAGGATACATAATAAAGTATTCTTCTATATATCTTTTAGCATCACTTCTTGAAACTCCAATTTGCTTAGCAAGTCCAAATGCTGACAGACCATAAATAATTCCAAAGTTTATTGCTTTGGCATTTCTTCTTTCTTCTGGAGTAATTTTATCAATTGGCATATCTAGTATTTGACTAGCTGTTAATTTATGAATATCTATATTCTGCAAAAAAGCTTTTCTTAGACTTCTTATATTAGCAATTTGAGCTAAAAGCCTTAATTCAATTTGAGAATAATCAAAGCATAATAACTTGTGGCCATCTTTTGCTACAAATGATTTTCTAATTTTCCTTCCATTTTCTGTTTTAATAGGGATATTCTGTAAGTTAGGGTCTGTAGAGGAAAGCCTTCCTGTTTGTGCTCCAGTCATTTGAAAGGTAGTATGAATTCGTTTAGTGTTTTTGTTGATATTTAATATAAGACTATCAGTATATGTGTTTTTTAACTTATTTATCTCTCTCCATTTTAAAATCAGTTTAGCAATTTCAAAACCTTCATCTGCTATTAGTTCGAGTACTTCTGAATTAGTAG
>CAYTJO010000020.1:1013-4726 GCA_964438215.1 uncultured Rhodospirillaceae bacterium | reverse complement strand
GATTTGTTTTTCTTTTTATGAGGAAGGCTTAGATTTTCAAAGAGAACAGCTCCTAATTGTTTTGTAGAATTAATATTAAACTCTTCTTCTGATAAAAGATAAATTTGTTTCTGAAGTTTAATAATATCATCTTTGAATTCTTTGGATAATCTTTTTAACTTATCACTATCAACTTTTATTCCCTCTATTTCCATATCTGATATAACAGGCACCAATGGTTTTTCTATATTATAATAGACTGACATTAATTTATTTTCTGACAAAAATTTTCTAAATTTATTCCACAACCTGAGAGTAAAGTCAGCATCTTCACAGGAGTATTTTGTTGCTTTATCGATGCTAACCTCTGAAAAAGAGACTTCTTTTTTCCCTGTTCCAACTATGTCCTTATATTTAATCTTTTCAAAATCCAAGTAGAGATTACACAAAAGATCCAAATTATGATTATGTAAGCCTGCAAATAGTGTATATGACATTAGCATAGTATCATCAATAGATTTAATTTTAGAAAACCCATTGGAAAATAATACAATTGCGTCAAATTTAATATTTTGTCCTACTTTTAATATGGTCTCGTCTTCTAATATAGGATTTAAGATAGAAGCTATGATGTCTTTTTTTAACTGATTAAATTTAGGGTTTAAACCTGAATGCAGAATAGGAATATAGCAAGCTTTTCCTTCACTCCAAGACAAACTTATACCAATTAGTTTAGATGAAAAAGGTTTGATACTATTTGTTTCAGTGTCTATTGCAACATAACCAGTTTCTTTTATTTTGCTAATTACTTCTACTAATTCTTTTTTCTCTGTAACGGTCTGATAAAAAATTTTTATCTCATTTTTATTATTATCATTCTTAGAGACAGAAGCTATTTTAGCCTGTAGATTATTAAAGTTATACTTTTGAAAAAAACGTAGCAGAGTATTTTTATCAAATGAAGTATTAGAAATTTTTTCAATATTTATTTCTATCTCTATATCTGATTTAAGCTCTACTAACTTTTTCGAAATAGATATATTTTCAATATTATTTTCTATAGCTTCTCTTCTTTTATTTTGTTTAATTTTTTTGCAGTTTTTTAATATTTCTTTTAAGTTTCCAAACTCATTTACTAAAATTGCTGCTGTTTTTATTCCTATCCCCGGAGCTCCTGGTATATTATCAACGCTATCTCCAGCTAAGCTTTGAACATCTATTACTTTTTCAGGATAAACACCAAACTTTTCAAATACTTCATTTTCTCTTATTATCTTGTTTTTCATAGGATCTTTCATGCTTATATTTTTATTTACAAGTTGCATAAGATCTTTGTCTGAAGATATTATTTCAATATTCCAATTTTTTTTGTTAAAAAAATTAGCATATGTTGCAATCAAATCATCTGCTTCATAACCTTCCAATTCTACTCTTGTAATTTTAAATGCATCCACAGCCTCTCTAATTATTCCAAATTGAGGTATTAAATCTTCTGGTGGCTCTCCTCTATTTGCTTTATAAGCTTTATAAATAGTATTTCTAAATGTTTTTTTTGCTGTATCAAATATTACTATGACCTTGTCAGATTTTTTTTCTTGTATTAACTTTAAGAGCATATTACAAAAACCTAGCACCGCACCGATTGGAGTTCCGTTTTTACTAGTTAAAGGTGGCAAGGCATAGTATGCTCTGAAGATAAATCCAGATCCATCTATTAACGAAATTTTTTTGTTCTCACCCATAAATTTTCTATATCATATAATAATGACAACAAAAAACTATACAATTATTTCGCTATATTTCTCGGTATTTTTGATTATTAGTCTATTAACAGCCTATTTCCCATTGTGGTTGAATAAAGGATTACAGTTGGACCCAAAATATATCGGATATATTTTAAGTATATCAGGAATTGTAAAAGCTTCTTTCACTATTATTCTAGCACTTTTTATTAAAAATAATAATTCTTTGAGAAACTTTTTATCATATTTAATAATTTTTACTTTGGCTCTATTTTTATTTATTCACATTTTTAAAAATATTCTTTCTTTAAATATAATCTTAATAATAGTTCTAATTTTTTTAATTTCTTTTTCTCCTATACTTCCTTTGATAGAGACACTTTATTCTGGTTTAGTAAAAAAATCTTTAAAAAAATATGGAAAAATTAGAATAAGCGGTTCTCTTTCCTTTTGTTTAGGTGTCTTTCTTTTTGGGTATTTTATAGATATCTATTCAATTAATATTTTTCCTTTAATTTTAATTTGTTGTCTACTTTTAATGGGATTAAGTATTTTTTTTATACCAAAAAAATTTAAGATAGAAAAATTTCATAATTTAACAAATTTTAAAAATTTAATAAATGAAAACAAAAACATACTTCTATACATAGTAGTTTGTAGTCTTCTTCAAGGTACACATGCAATGTATTACGGTTATTCAACAATAATTTGGGAGAGAAAAGGTTTAGAATTCATTAATATAGGAATACTGTGGTCTTTTGCTATTATTTCTGAAATTTTACTTTTTTTGACAATAGATTATTTTTTCAAGCCTAGGTATCTTTATAGGGCATTAATTTTTTGTTCTGCGATATCCTTTTTGAGGTGGTGCCTAACATACCTAATAGAAAACTTTTATATTTTACTAATAATTCAAACTTTACATGGGGTAACTTTTGCTTTAACTCATTATATTATGATTTTTTTTATTAATTCAAAATTGAAACAAGCATCAAGACTACATGCTCAGATTATTTATTATGCTCTAGCAGGAGGTTTCTTTATTACAATTTTAACAATTTCTTGTGGTCACATTCTTTCATATTTTAAGGGAGATGAAGGTTATATGCTAATGGCTCTATTAGCCTTTATGAGCTTTTTGTTCCTTGTTATTAAAGGAAAGTTATATGGTTAAAAAAAAATCAGATAAGATAAAATCTAAAGCTTTGCAAGTAAAAAATTTAACAAAAAAATATATTATAAAATCTCAAAATAAAATAATTACTGCATTAGATAATGTTTCATTTTCAGTAGAAAAAGGATCTATGATTGCACTATTAGGTCCTAATGGCGCAGGGAAATCAACCCTAATAAATATACTATCAGGAATAACAAACAAGAGCTCTGGGAAAGCGATTATTAATGGTTTTGATATAGATAACTATGTTAATCAAGCAAAATTATCTATAGGCGTTGTTCCTCAGGAGTTAGTAATGGATCCTTTTTTCACTCCAAGAGAAACATTAAATTTTCAGTCAGGGTATTATGGAATTAGAAAAAAAAATTACTTGACTGAAGATCTTCTAAAGAAACTGAGTCTTTTAGATAAATCTGATTCTTATGTGAGATTTTTATCAGGAGGAATGAAAAGAAGACTTATGATAGCAAAAGCTATGGTGCATTCCCCCCATATTTTAATATTAGATGAGCCAACTGCTGGTGTAGATGTAAATTTAAGACAATTATTATGGGATTCTATAAAGGAATTAAATAGAAAGGGGACTACTATTCTTCTAACAACACATTACCTAGAAGAAGCAGAAAATTTGTGTAAGGAGGTAATTATGAATGAATGTGGTAAAATAATGATCCAAGGAAAAATAAAAAGGCCTTCATCTTCTAAAGATTTTTCAGAGAGAGTTATCGCTAAACTCCTTATTCAGATTCCTAACTGAATATAAAAGATGGCGAGTTTTACTACTTATAGCCTAAAGGCAAGGAACCAAAACATTA
>CAYTJO010000020.1:0-1003 GCA_964438215.1 uncultured Rhodospirillaceae bacterium | reverse complement strand
GATAAAAAATCTTTTAAAAAATATTGACTTAAAATCAATTAATATTCTTACAGAAAATGAAATTCACGAATTACCAGTAGAGCTAAAAAAATTCGGTTTTTTATTAACTAATAGGAAATGCTTTTCTATTGATTACAAACCTAGTAAGACATCGATAGAGAAGATTTTAAATATTATTTTACAAAATAATATAAAAGTTAAAGATATTATAACTAGTGAACCAAGTTTGGAAGATTTGTTTAATAATTTTGTAAAATAAGTTACTTCTGTCTCCAAGTGATCCAAGTTGACATTAAGAAATTCCAAACTGCTCCTACCAGAGCACCTACTATTCCCGATACATACCATGCAAATGATGCTTCATTAAATTTTCCTAAATATAAGGAAGTAGCTATTCCAACATTAGCAATTGCTCCTATGCCACAAGTAATATAAAAAATAATTAAAGATTTAAATGCCTGTATTCCTCTTTTTTGTCTATCTCTGTAGGTTAATATATTATTTAAAAAAAAGTTTCCTGTCATAGCAGAGAATGTAGCAATAGTTTGTGCCATCAAAAATTCCATATTTAAGCCCTTTAGAATATACAATACAAAAAGATGATTTATTACCCCCGTTCCACCTATTATACAAAACGAAACAAATCTGGCAGGTATAAACCTACCAAATCTTGTCTCCCATAATAATAGTATATATTCCCATACTACTAAGGTGCTTAGCTTGGATTCTCCATATTTTCTTTTTCTGAAATTAAATGCTACTTCTCTATATTTAATTTGCATTTTTGCAGAGGAGAAAATATCCAATAAAATTTTAAATCCTAGTCCTGTCAGTATGCCAGCTTGCTCATCTATGATTTTTCGTTTAACCAGGAAAAACCCGCTCATTGGGTCACTTAGTTCTACACCAGAAATTTTAGCAGCTAACCAATTTGCTAATTTAGATATAAAGTTTCTTTTTTTTGATAATCCAGTTGAATAACTATTTTTTAAAAACATACTTG
>CAYTJO010000019.1:0-11855 GCA_964438215.1 uncultured Rhodospirillaceae bacterium | reverse complement strand
TTTTTTTGATAGTAGATAAAGGAGTTTTTTCATTAAATATAACTATATAATCACATGAATGCAGAGATGACAAAACTTGAGATCTATGCAGTTCATTATTAACAGGCCTATTTTTTCCTTTTAGCAATCTAACAGATTTATCACTGTTTAAAGCTACAATTAATTTATCACAATGTAATTTACTTTTTTCTAAATATTTGACATGCCCATAATGTAAAATATCAAAGCACCCATTAGTAAAGCCAATTTTAAGTCCTTTATTTTTGTCTTCTTCTATTTTTTTGCATAGTGCTTTTATATCTAAAATTTTATTTTTTGGAAAACTTATATCATTTTCAAGAAGTTCTTTTAGAGAGATAGTACTTGTTCCAATTTTTGCTATTACCTTTCCGGCAGCTTTATTAGCTAATGATAAAACCTTTTTGTCTTCAATTTTATTTGGAAGACAGGAGGCTATAACTGCTAATACAGTATCTCCAGCACCAGATACATCAAAAACTTCTTTTGTGGTAGTAGGAGAATGAATAGATGATTTTTTGCTAATTAAAGACAATCCCTTGTCACCTCTAGTGATAAGCACCTTATCTATATTAAATTTCTTCATAATCATTTTACCACAAGCTTCCGTTTCAATATTATTTTGAAACTTCATTTGCGTGACTTCTGATGCCTCTGATTGATTGGGAGTTATTAGGGTAGCGTTTCTATAAATATTAAAATTTTTATTTTTTGGATCTATAATTATGGGGATCTTAAGAGAATTTCCTTTGTTAATAATATATTCACATACTCTTTTTGTAATTATTCCCTTATTGTAATCAGAAATTATTATGACATCTCTATTTTTAATAAAAGTGTCAAGTTTTTTAATTAAATGATTTTCTATGTTTTTTGAAATATTTTCTGGGTTTTCTTCGTCTACTCTAATAATCTGTTGACTGTTAGAAATATATCTAGTTTTTACAGTAGTTTTTCTCGAAGGATCTAGTATTAAATTATAATTTTTAAAATTTAATTTTTTTAATAGTTTTTTTATTTTATTACCATTGGTATCTTTTCCGGTTAGGCTCAAATAAATAGTATCTGTTCCTAATGAAATTAGATTACTTAATACATTCCCAGAACCTCCTAGCATCTCTTTAGAGTTGTTAGCTAAAAAAATAGGAACTGGAGCCTCTGGAGAAATTCTACTAACCTTTCCAAAAACATAACGATCTAACATTATATCACCAATTAAACATACTTTAGTTTTTTTAAAAAAATTAAAAATATTTTTAGTTGTCATTATTAGTTTTTTTTAATTTCTCGAGTTTTTTTTTAGCTTTTATTATTGCTTCAGTTAGAGAGCTTTGAGTGCATAAAGCCAACAAAACTGGATCTCTAGGAGTAATATTTTGAATATTCCAATGATCTCTTGTTTTTATTGAATTAATAGTATTTTTTGTAGTTCCTATTAATTTTGCTATTTGAGGATCAGGAAGTTCGGGATGATACTTTAATAGCCAAGATATGGCATCAGGTATTACAATTCTTCTAGATGCTGGTGTAAACCTTTTCTTTCCTTTTTTTAAGCTAGAGCTTAGAGGTATTACATCTTGAATAATTTTTAACTCTTGAGAAGAGTCTGATTCACACCTCGTAATTTCTTCTTTAGTTAACTCTCCTGACATTATAGGGTTTTTTCCTTGTATTCCTATAGCGACTTCTCCATCTGCTATACCCTGAATTTCCAAAAAATGTAAATTACAAAATTTGGAAATTTGCTCAAAAGTTAAACTAGTATTCTCTACTAACCAAACTGCTGTCGACTTTGGCATTAATGGGCTACTCATTATTCCTCCTTAATTTCTATTTACTAATATAATTTTACCTATATGTTTGCTGCTTTCCATAAGTTTATGGGCTTTAACAGCATCATTTAAATTAAATGACTTATATATGATAGGCTTTATAGACTTTTTTTCAAATAAAGACCAACATATTTTTTTCACATTTTTTGCTATTTTGGCTTTTTCTCTTAATGTTCTGGGTCTTAAGGTTGATCCAGTTATAAGAAGTCTTTTTTTTAATATTATTGATAAATCTAAGTTAACTTCTTTACCTGATAAAAAAGCTATACTAATTAATTTACCTTTATCTTGAAGGAGTTTTAAGTTTTTTTTGAAATATTTTTTGCCTACCATATCTAATATAATATCAACTCCTTTATTTTTAGTATAGTTTTGTACTTTCTTAAAAAAATCTTCTTCTTTATATACTATAGCTAAGTCTGCCCCCAAATCTTTACAAAATTTTTGTTTTTGTTTATTACCCACGGTTGTTATTACTTTACATCCAACAAGTTTTGCTAATTGAATAGCAGTAGTACCTATTCCACTAGAACCTCCATGGATTAATAGTGTATGACTTTTTTTAATTTTAGCTATATCGAAAAGTTTTGCCCAAACAGTAAAATAAGTCTCAGGGATGCCAGCTGCCTGAATATAATCTAGTCCTTTTGGAATAGATAGCACATGGCTTTCATGTGCTTTGCAATATTCTGCATAACCACCTCCATGTACTAATGCACAAACTTTTTGATTGATTTTAAATTTTTTTACTTTACTACCAATTTTGATTATTTTTCCAGACACTTCTAAGCCAGGAAGCTTAGATGCATCTTCTGGAGGAGTGTAAAGACCTTTTCTTTGGAGAATATCAGGTCTATTTACACCACTAGCTTTAACATGAATTAAAACCTCTTTGCTTAAAATTTCTGGAACTTTTTCATTAGCATATTTAAGGTTTTCAGGAGGCCCATATTTTGTAATTTTTACACATTTCATTATTTTGGGAATAAGCATAATAAACTCTTATAAAATTTAAATTATTATAATATACTAATAATTACCATGGAAGAAGTAGAATTCATTTCTGAGAAAGATGTAAAAAGGACAATAGAAAACTTTTCTATTGAGGAACTTGTAGACTATAAAAAAAAACTTTTAGATTATGTTGTCTTAGTAGAAGAAGCTATAAATAAAAGAATTATGAAAAAAAAAGAGGCAGATAATTTTTTTAAGTAATATATGAAAAAAAAAAATAACCTAAAATTATTTAACTTTAATACACTTAGCTTGCATTCAGGGCAAAGTTTGGATAGTGACTATTCTTCTAGGGCGCTACCTATTTACCAAACTACTTCTTATGTTTTCAAAAATGCAAGTGAAGCAAGCTCAGTTTTTAATCTTGAGCAAGATGGTCATATTTATTCAAGAATATCTAATCCAACAGTTAGTGCTCTAGAAGAAAGGCTAGCGGCACTTGAGAAAGGAATAGGTGCGATCTGCACCTCTAGTGGTCAAGCAGCTCTTCATTTAACTATTGCTACGTTACTAAATGCAGGGGATCATATAATATCATCTAATAGAATTTATGGGGGTAGCAGAAACCTATTAGGTTTAACCCTTAAGAGATTTGGTATTAATACTACATTTGTAGATCCGAATAATTTAAATGAAATTAAAAAAAATATTAGAAAAAATACTAAATTATTTTTTGCTGAAACTTTAGGCAACCCTGGTCTAGAAGTATTAGACATCGAAAAAGTATCAAAAATAACTAGTGAAGAAAAAATTCCTTTTTTAGTAGATAATACTATTCCCACACCGTATTTGTGTAATCCGTTTGATTATGGTGCTAACTTAGTTATGCATTCTACTACTAAGTTTATAGGGGGACATGGAATAGCTATAGGAGGTGTAGTAATTGACAGTGGAAGTTTTGACTGGAGTAAAACTAAAAAATTTAGGAATTTAACAGAACCATATGAGGGATATCATAATTTAAACTTTCATGAAGAATTTGGTCCAGGAGCATTTCTTAGCAGAGCTAGAGCAGAGGGTCTTAGGGATTTTGGCGCTTCTTTATCTCCACAAAATGCATTTTATATAATGTTAGGAGTTGAGACTTTAGGTCCTCGTATGATGAAACATGTTTCAAATGCTGAATATGTAGCTTCTTTTCTATCAGGAAAAGATGAAGTTAATTGGGTCAAGCATCCAAGTTTAAAATCGCATAAAGGTCATAAGCTAGCGTTTAAATTAATGCCAAAAGGTGCTGGATCTATTATCTCATTTGGTTTAAAAGGAGGAAAAGCTACTGCAGTTAAGTTTATAGAAAATTTAAAGCTTATGTCTCACTTGGCAAATATAGGAGATGCAAAATCTTTAGTTATTCATCCTTCAAGCACAACTCACTCTCAACTTAACAAAAATGAATTGAAAAAAGTTGGAATTACAGAAGATCTCATCAGGTTATCCATAGGGATAGAAGATTTAGATGACTTGATTAAGGACATAAATAATGCGCTACTTAAGGCATTTAAATAAAAATATATGGGCAAAATAAATAATAAATATAACTATAAAAAGTTTAAACAAAATAGCCCATTAATGATTTTTATTCACGGCGCTGGCTGCGATCAAACTTTTTGGTCTTTGTTAAACCGTTATTATTTCTTTAGAGGGTTTTCCACATTAGCAATTAATTTACCAGGTCATGGGGATAGCAATGAGAAAGGGCTAGCGACTATTGATGACATGGCAAAATATGTAGGAAACATTGTAAAAAAATACGCCTCAAGAAAAAATATATTAGTAGGACACAGCATGGGGAGTTTAGTCTGTTTAAGTGCTTTATTAAAAAAATTATTTGAAGTGAATAAAGTTATTTTAATTGGGGTAGCATTTCCTATGGTAGTGAGTAGTTCTCTGTTAAGCTTAAGTAAAAAAAATAGTAAAGATGCTATAATTAATATGATAAATTGGTCATTGCCAAGTGAGTCTAAATTAAGAGGAAGTCATTTGATAGGTACAAATCTCCCTAACTTTATTAATACTTTAATGAATAAGACCTCAGATAATAACTTATTTAATGATCTTAATGCATGTAATAGATATTTTATAGCGGAGTCAGAATTAAATAATATAGATACTTCTTGCCTAATTATATCAGGAAAGCAAGATATCATGACACCGTTAAAAAGTAGCTACAACCTCAGTAAGCTTTTAAAAAATTCTAACATAGAGACTATAGATAATTGTGGGCACTTTCACATTCATGAAAAGTCTGATGAAGTTAGAAAATTAATCAGCAAGTATATTGAAAACTAAATCTGACTATAATTATCTTGAAATAATAGATACTAGATTTGGTGACAATGATATTTTTGGTCATTTAAATAATATTATATATTATTCAATTTTTGATTCAGTAATAAACAGATTTTTAATTAATAAATGTGATTACAATCCTTTTTCTTCTAATGTGATAGCTATCTCCCCAGAAACTAGATGTAAATTTAGAAAATCATTAAGATATCCAGAAAAAGTAGAAGCGGGTTTGTCTACATTCAAAATAGGTGTTACCAGTGTTATTTATGATATATCACTCTTCAAAATTAAAGAAGACATTGCTTGTGCTGAAGGATATTTTGTTCATGTTTTTGTGAAAAAAAGCAATATGGAAGATAAGGTTAAAATTCCTAAAAAAATAAGAAAAGAACTAGAAGCGATAACTATTAAACCTTAAAGTTTCCAAATTTTTTCTTAAATCTAGCCACCTGCCCAGCATTTTCTCTAAGTTGGGTTCCGCCACCAGTCCAAGCAGGATGAGATAATGGGTCTACATCTAGCTTTAAAACTTCTCCTGGTTTACCCAAAGTAGATTTTGTAGTAAACTGAGTTCCATCAGTCATTACAACTTTTATTTCATGATAATCTGGGTGTATTTTTTTCTTCATAATAAACTTCTTAAAGAAATATGTTATATACTATAAAGAAATCTTTTGCAACACATCAAATTAAAAGGGATGATCATTTAATATATATAGAGGAATATGGAAAAGTAAATGGAATTCCTATTTTATTCTTACATGGTGGACCTGGAAGCGGTTGTTCAGATTGGCAAAAAGAATTGTTTAATAGCAAAGTTTATAGAGTAATTTTTTTAGATCAAAGGGGTTCAGGAAAGTCAGTTCCAAAAAGATTATTGAAAAATAATACAATATTCGACCTAATTGAAGATATAGAATATATAAGAACCTATTTAAAAATAGATAAATGGTTTTTAGTTGGAGGATCTTGGGGTTCAACATTAGCTATAGCTTATGGAGAAGAATATCCTAATTTAATTAAAGGTATGGTTTTGAGGTCATTATTTTTAGGAACTGATGAGGAAGTAGAGTGGGCTTTTTGCAGAGGACCGATCATTTTTAAGCCTCAACTAATTAAGGAATTAAATTTAATTTTAAACAATGAAGCTAACTCAAACCCTATAGAAAACTTAGGTAAAATGCTAGAAAGCAAGAATCTCAAGGAAGCTTGTATAGCTGCAGAGCTTTGGCAAGAATATGAAAAAAACTTGTCATCAATAAAGTCATTTAACTATGATTTTAATATAATTTTAAATAAAAAACTTGATGAACTAGAGAGATTTAAAAAAGCTCCTAATACTCCTTTTTTAGAAAATTATTATATAAAAAATAATTTTTTTTTAAAAAAAAATCAGCTTTTAGATAATAAAAATAGTCTAAAAAATATTCCCATATCGATTATACAAGGGGATTATGATTTATTATGTCCGCCAATTAATTCCTTTTTATTCAGCAAGAATCTGCCAAGAGTAAAAATTATAAAAGCTTATGAGGCGGGACACTATATAAGTGACCCAGGAATTAAAGAATTAATGAAAAAAGAGATAGATGAATTACAATATTTTTAAACTAATTAATTTAATCTTTAATACGATTTTGTTAATATTTATCTTATCTACTTTACTAGTAAGAAATGCTTCTTCCGACTCAAAGGTAAGTTTAGATTATAACTATAAAAATAAATTTAATGAGGAACTTCTTAAAGGAGTACTAAGAGGTGCAGGTTTTAATTTCAAGGATTCTTTGCTAGCAATACAATCATTTAAACAGGCATATCCACCTGAAAGATTAACTGCATCTAGTTATCTAATTTTACCCTTTGTAGATACAAGAATGAATGCATTTGCAGTAAGCATAGATGGGAAAGAGGCAGTTTTAATTACAAAAATAAAAAATAAATTTAAAACGTTTATTACTTCTTCTAAATATGCACATAATTTTGTAGAAAAGGGGTTAGATGATGTAATAGATAATAGAAATTTATTAGAAATAGAAACACCAATACAAGAGGAAATAAAAACTAATACTAACTTTGTTGATGAGGAAATTATTTTTGAAAAGGGAGATACTCTTTTAAATTTCTTATATGTTCCTGGTTCCAAAAGAAAAGAAATAAGTAGTGCCATCAAGTCTTTTTCAGTTCATTTTGATCCTGTAAAAATTAAGACTAGAACAAAGGGAAAAATTATCAGGACTAATGAGGGCAAGATATTAGGCTTTTATCTTATTCTTTCAGCAAACAAATCCATTCTTACCTATTTGAGCCCAGCAGGATATGAATCTATTATGGTTTCAAAAAAACTTGTTGATATTGCTCTTAATAAAAACATTAACTCATATTTAACTAACTACGGAGTTTTTAATAGTACCAGAATAAGTCTTTTAAATGATCCTCAATTAGAAAAAAAAAGAATTAAAATTAAAAAAGGAAGCAACCTTTTTGATTCACTTAAAAAAGAAAACATTCATCCTGTAAAGATTGGAAATTTAATAAACAGTTTAAAAAATATATATAATCCTAAAATAATTAGACCAGGACAAGAAATATCTTTAGCCTTCAAAGATAAAATATTTTTTGGATTATCAATTGAGGTTAATCAATTAAGAGAGGTGCAGGTTATAAGAACAGAGTCAGGGTTTAAAGAATATATTTTTAAAAAACCTGTCAAAAAAATATATTTATTTAAGAAGATTGAAATTAAAAGCAGTTTATATGTTGACTCTTTGAAAGTTGGGCTCCCACAGGAAGTTTTAATAGATATGGTCAGGTTATTTAGTTATTCAATTGATTTTCAAAGAGACATAAGAAAATCTAATTCCTTTTATGTTTATTATGAATTTTTGCAAAATTATAAAGGTGACTTGATAATGCCAGGTAATATAATTTATGCTTTAGCAAAACTAGAAAAATCCAGCATTGATATGTTTAGATATGTATCAGAAAACAATGAGCATAAATATTTTAATTATGATGGAGGGAGTATTAGAAAAACATTAATGAAAACTCCAATTGATGGGGCAAGACTTTCGTCAGGGTTTGGTAAAAGAATGCACCCAGTTTTAGGTTACAGTAAAATGCATAAAGGAGTAGATTTTGCTGCTAAAAGAGGTGCTCCAGTTTATGCAGCAGGAGACGGAGTTGTGGAAAGGGCGAACATTTACGGTGGTTATGGAAAATATATACGCATTAGGCATAATTCTCTATATAAAAAGGCCTATGATCATTTGTATAAGTTTGCTAAAAAAATAAAAAAAAATATCAATGTCAAACAAGGTCAAATCATAGGCTATGTCGGGTCTACTGGAAGATCTACTGGGCCACATCTTCATTATGAAATATTATTAAATAACAAGCAAATAAACCCCCAAAAACTTAAGTTGCCAGAGGGGAAAAAATTAGATGAGGATGAAATAAAAGAGTTCAAGAAAATAAGAGATAATATTTTAACAAAAATAAGCGACTATATTATTGAACCTTATAAATAAAGTTATTGTCTTTTATATCTAAAAAAACTTCATTCTCTTTTTTAATATTATTTTTAATAATTTCATCTGCAATAAAAGTCCCTAATTTTTTTTCTATTAGTCTTTTAAGTGGTCTTGCTCCGTATTCATGGTTATAACCATGAATAGTAAAGTAATTTATAATATCTTCAGAAAATTCTATATGAACTGCCTTTTCATCTAAACGTTTTTTAAATTCTAATAGTTCTTTTTTAACTATTAAATTTATATTTTCTTCTGATAATTTATCAAAAAAGATTATTTCATCTAGTCTGTTTAAAAATTCTGGCTTAAATTTTTTTTTTAAGATCTCTAACACTTCTTTTTTCTCACCTTTTAAAAGTTGTTCGCTCCCTAAATTGGAAGTAAGTATTATTATAGTATTTTTAAAATCAGCATATTTTCCTTTTCCATCTATTAATCTACCCTCATCTAAAACTTGCAAGAAAATATTAAATATTTCTGGATGAGCTTTTTCTATTTCATCAAATAAAACTACCTTAAATGGTCTTTCTCTGACTTCTTTAGTCAACCTTCCACCATCTTCAAACCCAATGTAGCCTGGAGGTGATCCTATTAATTTAGAAACAGAGTGTTTCTCGGAGAACTCTGACATATCTATGGTGAGCATTTCTTCCTCACTATTAAATAAATAGCTAGCTAAAGTTTTTGCTATTTCAGTCTTTCCTACTCCTGTAGGTCCTAAAAATAAAAATGATCCTATAGGCTTTTTAGGATTATTTATTCCTGTTCTAGACCTCTTTATAACTGAAGTAACGGCTTCTATAGCATTATCTTGTCCTATTATTTTTTTATGCAAAATATTTTCTAAATTAAGTAATGAGGATTTTTCTGTCTCTAATATTTTTGTAGTTGGTATACCAGTCCAGTTGGATAAAGTTACGGCTATATCATTTTCAGTAACTTTTTTATTTTCTAATATTTTTTGATTAGCAATTTCAATATTTTTAATTTTCTGTTCTATTTCAGGTATAATTGAGTGAGTTAATTTTCCTGCTAAATTTAAGTCTCCCTTTCGCCCAGCAGTTTTGAGTTCTATTTTTTTATCTTCTAAGGCTTCTTTTAATGAGTTTAGCTTATTGCTTTTTTCTTCATAAAAACTCCATTCTTCTATGATTTTATCAAGGTCATTTTTAAATGAAATATTTTCTTTTTTTAGACTTTCTATTCTGCTCTTAGAACTATCTTTTTCATTTTTAAGTGACTCAATCTCAATTTTATTTTTTACAATTTTACTTTCAAACTCCTCAGCTTTAGGAGGTTTTGATTTTAGTTCTATTTTACGTTTGCTAGCTGCCTCATCTATTAAGTCAATAGCTTTATCAGGGAGCTTTCTGTTTGAAATATATCTTTTAGATAATTTAGCTGCTGCAACAATAGCTTTATCAGAAATACTGATACCATGATGTAATTCATATTTTTCTTTTAACCCTCGTAGTATCGAAATTGTATCATTTATAGTGGGTTCATTAACATAAATAGGTTGGAATCTTCTAGTAAGGGCAGCATCTTTTTCAAAGTACTTTCTATATTCATCCAAAGTAGTTGCACCTATACAATGAAGAATTCCTCTTGCAAGTGCAGGTTTAATAATATTAGCTACATCAAGTGATCCCTCACTAGCACCAGTTCCTATGATAGTATGAATTTCATCGATAAATAAAATAATATTATCGTGGGCATTTATTTCATTAATAAGGGTTTTAAGTCTTTCTTCAAATTCTCCTCTAAATTAAGCCCCTGCTAACATAGAAGATAAATCTAAGGAAAGGAGTTTATAGTTTTTCAAATTATCTGGTATATGATTTTCTATAATTTTAATGCCTATGCCTTCAGCTATGGCAGTTTTTCCAACACCTGGGTCACCAATCAAGATAGGGTTATTTTTAGTTCTTCTAGAAATTACTTGTATTGTTCTTTTTATTTCTTCTTCTCTACCTATAATAGGGTCAATTTTATTATTTAGTGCAAGACTAGTTATATCAGTCGTGAATTTTTTTATAAATTCAAAACTTTCTTCTTGATTCTGTTTATTTATACTCAGAAATTAAAAAAGTTTTTCATAGGTTAGGCCATGTTTTTCAATTAGTAATTTTGACTGTGGAGAAATATCTGAAGTTAAAACTAATAAAAGTATATTACTATTAACTTTTTTAAATTTTAATTTTTTAGATTCATTTTGGGCGTATTCCATAAGCATCATAATATTTCCCTGAACTAAAGTTTCTTCGTTACTTTTTTTTTTCTTAGACTTTTTTGATAAGTCTTGAGCTTCCTTGTAAAAATTATCTATATTTATTGAGAAGTTATTTAAAGTTGATTGCACCTCAGAGTCAGTTTTGATCATCACTTCTAATATATTCAGCGGTGTAAAATAAGCATAATTATTTTCAGAGGCATAGCCTAATGCTGTATTAATAATTAAACTAGTTTTTTGATCAAAATTTTCTAAGTTCATGATTTACCTATGACTTAGATATGGTTGTTATGTAATAACAACACAAGAGGAAAATTTAATTATCTACTTTTTTTTCTCTGTTAGCATTGCTTATCCTTAGATAATGCTCAGCGTGTTGCATATAATTTTCAGCTGCTACTCTATCCCCAGCAGATGTTGCATCTCTTGCTAAAATTTCATATTTTCCCATAATTTCTATAGGTTTTCCCTTAGGTTTGTTTTCTTGCTTTAGCCTGTAGCTATTATTATTAAGTCTGAAGCCATTGTTATTTAGTAAGGAATTTTTCTTTAAAGGTTTACCTTTATTTCTCTTGTATGAGTGATTTTTCTTCATAAATATTAGCCTATTTTTAAGTTTTTCCTAATACACATCTAGGTAAATTACAGTAATCATTAAATACTTTAATGTTTTTAAATCCATTTGTTTTCATCATCTTTGTAACACGTTCAGCTTGATTAAAGCCTATCTCAAATAACACTGGTAAATTTTTTTTTCCTATTTTTTTAATACCATTTAGTATTTTTCTGTAAGCAGTCAAACCGTCGGCTCCTCCATCTAAAGCTCTAAGAGGATCATAATTTTTAACTTCTATATCCAAATTTATGATTTCCGACCTTTTAACATAAGGAGGATTAGAAATTAAGATATCAAAGTTTAGATTATCAAAACAGTTTAAC
>CAYTJO010000018.1:11489-12117 GCA_964438215.1 uncultured Rhodospirillaceae bacterium | reverse complement strand
CAGCTCCTTGTTCATGCCTCACTAAAATATGTCTAATCTTATTTTGTTTAAAAATTTCGTCATATATAGGAAGTATAGCACCTCCAGGATATCCAAAAATATATTCAACACCAAGATCTCTTAAAGACTTAATAACAATATTTGCGCCACTAGTATTCATTTTGTTTCTCAAAATTTAACACTAAATTATTTTAGATAAACTTTCCAGTATTAAAGAAGTTTTTTTATAAGTGTCAATTTTAATTTGTGGTTTATACCTATTATTAAACCAAGTAAATTGTCGTTTTGCATAGTTTCTAGTATTTTGAAGTATATTATTTGATAAATTTAAGAAAGAAGATTTATTAACAAAATAATCATTTAATTCCTGATAGCCTATTGCTTTTCTAATGTTACAATTTTTTACGTTATTTTTATTATTTTGAAATTCTTCTAACAACCCTTGTTTAATCATTTGATCAAACCTTGTTATACTATTTGCAATTATTTGCTCCTTTGTCGGAGAAAGAAGTATTTTATAATAATCATAATCATTATTAATTTTTTTTTTTTTGTGAAAATAAGAAATACTTTTATTTGTTTCATAAAAAACTTCCAAAGCCATAGTAATTCTTGTTTTATCATTAAA
>CAYTJO010000018.1:4178-11421 GCA_964438215.1 uncultured Rhodospirillaceae bacterium | reverse complement strand
CTCCTTTACTATATTTTTTGTCCTTAATGAGATACTAGGTATAATACTAATCCCTTGGCTCATAAACTCTAAATAAAGCCCAGTTCCTCCAACTACAATTGGATTTTTTCCACATGAAAATATTTTACTTATCTGAGAATAAGAATCTTTCAACCATACTGATCCATTATAATTTTTGTTAGTATCAAAATATCCATACAAATGATGTTTTACGAGCTTTCTATCTTTTTCTAAAGGTTGAGAAGTTAGTATCGGGAAGTTTTTATAAACTTGCATACTATCAGCATTTATAATTTCTCCATTAATCTTTTTAGCTAAATTTATAGCTAGCTTAGATTTTCCAGATGCAGTCGGACCACCTAATAAGATTATATTTTTTTTTTTATATAATTTGCTTTTCATTATCTTTTATAAGTATAAATAATAATTATGAATAAAAAAATTATAACAGCAGTTATAACATTGGTATCTAAAAACAGAGAATGTTATTTAATACATTGTAAAAAAATAACTTCATTACTAAAAAAATATAATATTAAAAATATTAAGACTAATAAACTCTCTAGTTTAGTTAAAGATTTTTTTATAAATATAGATTTAAAAAACTTTGAAAAAATTAAACTTTACTTTAAATCAAAAGATTTCAAAGGTTCTGATTTATGTATTCAAGAAAATGTATTTAGAAAAAAAAAAATTGTAGCGTGCGATATGGATAAAACTGCTATTTGTATTGAAACAATTGATTTAATAGGAAAAAAAATCTTAAAAAATAATCTAATATCTGAATTAACCCTAAAAGCTATGAATGGAAGTGTTAACTTTGATAGATCTATCATAGAAAGAACCAAAATTTTAAAAGGGATTCCTATTGAAGAAATTAATAATATCATTAGGCATATAAAACTAACTAAAGATGTAGCTACAGTAATTAAAACCATGAATAAAAGTGGCTGCCATACAATTCTTATTTCAGGAGGCTATGATTTAATTGCAAATGTTATAGGAAAGAAAATAGGTTTCAAGGAAATTATTAGTAACAAGCCTATATCAAAGAATGGAATTTTAACTGGTGAGTTAAAAGGGAATATTATAGATGGAAAAGGTAAGCTTAACTTTTTAAAAAATACTATAAAAACACACAATGCAAATAAAAATTGTACTCTAGCAATAGGTGACGGACAAAATGATATTGATATGATTAAGTTTGCAAGTATGGGAATATCTTGGAAGGGATTTCCAAAAGTCAATAAAGTTGCCAATGCTTTAGCTAATTATAGCTTTAAAAGTATTCTTTACTTTCAAGGATATAGTGATAAGGATATAATAATTTAATTTTTTACTTTTAGGGCGATAAAAATAATATTTCCTTGTCTATTAACCAAAAGTAAAGCTCCTTTTTTATCAGACGATTTATTAATTACATCTTTTAATTCTGAAATTTTATTAACTGGAATTTGGTTGATTTCTTGAATAATATCTCCAGGTCTAATCCCCTTTCTTTCCGCTTCTGAGTTCTGCTCTACATTTAGAACTAATAATCCATAGATATCTTCAGGTATATTTTGTCTAATTCTAATTTCATCAGTAAGATTGACTAATTTGATTCCAAGTTCTTTTATCTCACCTTCCTGAGCTGTCTTTTTCTTATCTTCATTACTACTTTTTGCCATCTGGCCTTCTTTTAATTCAGTAATTAATACGTTTTTAACAACTTTCTTCTCATTTCTCCAAAGCACTAGTTTAGATTTTTTATTAACCTCTGCTTCAGCAACCAATCTAGGAAGTTTTCTCATTTCTGTAACTTCCTTATCATTAAATGATATAATGATATCTCCTGCTTTGATACCAGCTTTTTCTGCAGGACTATCCGGTATAGTTGTTGCAACCAAAGCTCCATAAGCTCTATCTAACCCTAAACTCTCTGCTAGATCAGGAGTTACAGTTTGGATTCTAACACCGAGCCAACCTCTCACAGTTTTACCAAAATCAATTAGTTGATTAACAACTCCTTTAGCTAGAGAAGAAGGTATTGCAAAGCCAATACCTACACTTCCTCCCGAAGGAGAATAAATAGCAGTGTTAACACCAATTACCTTACCTTGCAAATTAAATAAAGGGCCTCCAGAATTTCCCCTGTTAATAGGAGCATCTGTCTGAATGAAGTCATCGAAAGGGCCAGCGTTAATATCTCTTGCTTTTGCAGAAACTATTCCTAATGTGACAGTTGTTGCTAAACCAAAAGGATTACCAATTGCTAAAGCCCAATTACCAACTTTGGCATCGTCAGAATTACCCCACTCGACAGCTTTTAAATCAATGTCAGTTTCCACTTTTAAAATTGCTAGATCTGTTTTTTTATCTGCTCCAATTAATTTGGCCTGCAATGAAGTTCCATCATGCAATATTACAGTAATTGAACTAGAATTAGCAATTACGTGGTTGTTGGTCACAATAAGACCTTCTTTGTCAATAATAAAACCTGAACCCGCGGCAGTTTCATTTCTTCTTTGTCTGGGAGGAGGATTTCCAGGAATGCCTCTCCTTTCAAAAAAGTCTTTAAAAAAATCTTCAAAAGGAGACCCTGGAGGAAATTGTGGAGGCACAGGTCTGTTAGGAGAAATATCCCTAGAAATCATTACTGAAACACTAACAACCGATGGTATCAATTCACTAGCTAGATCAGAGAAGTCAGGAATTTTGTTCGCGTGCAAATTACTATTGATAGGAAACCAAAAAAAAGCAATTAAAAATACTTTAAAATGAGATACAATTTTTTTCATAACAATATTACGTTTCTTTTTTACAATCGGATCAAACCAACAATTATTATTCCTATGATAATAGATAAAAGCCCCACAAGTCTAATTTTTTTTTCAGAATAATTATTTATAGTATTTAAAAGCTGTTTTACTCTGTTTGGTGAAATAAAAAGCAATAAACCTTCTATTACAAAAACCAACCCAATGGCAACAATAAAATCAATCATTTAATATTTAATTGTTTCCCTCTGCATCAGTGAAAAACTCAAAAAATTGGCCATTAGGAGATAATACCATCGTAGTATCTCCTTCAGTTAGCGCTCTGCTATAAGATTGCATAGCTCTGTAAAAAGCAAAGAAATCAGGATCTTGACTAAATGCTTGTCCAAGAATTCTATTTTTTTCAGCATCCCCTATTCCTCTCAATATCTCTCCATCTCTTTTTGCCTCAGCTAACAAAACTGTTTTATTTTTTTCAGCCTGTGCTTTAATAACTCTGGATTTTTCTTCTCCCACAGCACGTATTTGAGCTGCCTCCTGTTGTCTTTCAGTTTGCATTCTTCTATAGATTGCTTCAGAGTTTTGTGAAGGCAAATCTGCTTTTTTAATTCTAACTTCCTGAATCGTTATACCAAACTGCGAAGCTCTAACTGATACTAGACTTGTAACTTCGGTCATAAGTTGTTCACGTCTATCAGAAATAACAGCATTAAGTGGAACTCTTCCTAAAACAGCCCTTAAACTATTATTTACTACTGATCCTAATCTATTATTTAGAGCATTTTCAACGCGCACTGTTTGATAATATTTAAGTGGATCAACTATTCTATACCTTACGAAAGAATCAACTATAAGACGCTTTTTATCAGCTGCTATTATTTCCTCAGCATTATTATCAAATAATAGTATTCTTTTATCAAACTTTATTACATTTTGCGCAAAAGGAATTTTAAAGTTTAATCCTGGCTCCTGTATTACTTTGACAGGCTCACCAAATTGCAAGACTATTGCCTGTATTCTATGCTCTATGAAGAATAACGTATAGTAGGCAACAATTAGTAATCCAGCTACTATAACAATAAAAATTATTTTTTTTTTACTCATTATGTTCCTCAGTTTTGTTGATTATTATATGAATTTTTCAACTCAGGCAAAGGTAAATATGGCAGGACTCCTGATCCGTTCTCGTTATCAATAATAACTTTATTCATATTTTGCATCACCTTTTCCATAGTCTCTAAATAAATTCTTTTTCTTGTAACCTCTTTTGCTTCTCTGTATTCTTTATAAACAGAAAGAAACCTTTGAGAGTCTCCGTCTGCAATTGCAATTACTTCTTGTTTATAAGCCTCTGCACTTTCTCTAATTTTAGATGCTTCACCTTTTGCTTCTGGAACTATCCTGTTAGCATAAGCTTGTGCTTCATTAATTAGTCTTTCTTGATCAGCTCTAGCCCTTTGCACATCTTTAAAGTCATCTATAACAGCTGGGGGTGGATCAGATATTTGTAGGAGCAAAGAAGAAACCATAATTCCACTTTGATTATTATCTAAAATTCTCTGAAGAGAATCTTGAGCTTCTTGTCTTACTTGATCTCTTCCTTCAGCTAGAGCAAAATCAATATCTGTTTTTCCAATAACTTCTCTCATAACACTCTCTGCACTATCCTTAACGTTTTTTTCTGGGTTCCTAATATTAAAAACATACTTAGCCGCGTCAGACACAAACCACTGAACAACAAAGTTGATGTCAACTATATTTTCATCACCAGTTAACATTAAACTTTCCTCATCAACATTTCTGGCATTGTTACCAGTTTGACCTCTAAATCCTATTTCTACACTTCTTGTTATAGTCACAGGTACTTTGATAACTTTTTCTATAGGAGATGGAATATGATAGTTTAATCCAGGACTACTAATAGACGTATATTTTCCAAATCTCATGACTACTCCTTGTTCCTCTGGGCTAATAGTATAAAAACCACTAATTGTCCAAAAGAAAATAAGTATTAAAAATGCAAGTATGAAGCTTTTTGGTCCTTTAGAAAAAAAAGAAGAAAACTTATTTTTTACATTTTCTAGAACTTTATCTAGATCATCTGAATTTTTCTTTCCTTTCCAACCGTTATTTCCATTATTACCCCATGGATTATTATTATTCCATGGCCCATCATTTTTATTGTCCCAAGGCATATTATTCCTTATTTGATTAATTAAATTATTATATATATATATATATATATATTAACCGGGTTATTCAATATTTAAAATGAACGATAAAAATCAAAAATTAGTAAATTCGCTGCTTAATAACTTTAATACTAAGTTAAAGCTTCTAGTCAATGACCTTGTTATTAGAGATAATAAAGCTTTTTTGACTCTTAAAGCCAAAGATTATAATGATGCAAAAAATTTAGAGAATTATAAAAAAGAATGTGAAGATATTCTAAAAAACCAAGGAATCTTTGATGAAATATTCGTATCATTTGTGGAAAAAGAAGAACAATTTAAAAAAGTTATTGCAATTTCCAGTTGCAAAGGTGGAGTAGGAAAATCTACTGTTGCTGTTAATTTAGCTGTAGCATTAACAAGATCTAATCATTCAGTAGGACTATTAGATGCTGATATATATGGCCCATCTGTACCAAAACTATTAAAAATCTCAGAGAAACCTGAAGTTGACAATACAAAAAAAATTATACCTGTTTTAAAAGAAGGTCTAAAAGTAATGTCAATAGGACTTCTTATAGAAGAAGAAAAACCAGTCGTGTGGAGAGGCCCTATGATCCAAGGTGCTCTAAATCAATTAATAGATGAGGTAAAATGGGATCAATTAGATTATTTAGTTGTTGATTTGCCTCCAGGAACGGGGGATGCGTATTTAGCAATTTTACAAAAGCTCGAGATTCACCATTCTATAGTAGTAACCACATCTCAAAGTTTAGCAATAGCAGATACAAAAAAGGGCATTAACCTTATGTTAAAATTTAATATTCCTATTACAGGAATTATAGAAAATATGAGTTACTTTCAATGTGATTATTGCTCGAAACCTAAATACATATTTGGAAAGAGTGGAGCAGAAGATTTAGCGAAACAATTTAATACCAAAGTTATTGCTAAAATTCCAATTTTTAATGAATTTGAAGAAAATATGAAACAAGACAATAGTCAAAATAAAAAAAAAGACGAAATATTTAATAATCTAGTCAAAAATTTAATAGATTAAAATAATAAACTTTGTAATTCTTTCCATTCTCTGATAGTTAGCGTAGTTTGGTTTCTTATCACTTTCTTTCCTGAAATCATTCTCTTAATAATATCAATAGCTTCCATGGAAAGTTCTGCAGAATTAAGTCTGTAAGATAAGAATGCTTTATAAGATAAAGGAGCCCACTTACTTAATATATTAATTAACACTTTGCCATATTCCCTGATTTCAAATTGAGAATGACTATCCGCTCTTAAACTCAAAAAATGCATAAAATTATGAAGATCTATTTTCCAATACCATTGTGTGTAGGTGTTAAGAGTTAAGTTAATCCTAGCAAGCTCTCTTGATAAACTAGATCTGTTGTTATCATATTCTTTGCTATTTTTTTCATTAAGCATCCAACTATAATTTTTATAACACTTATGAGAGTCTTCTTTGAGGATTTTTAAAATTTTTTTAGCTGTTTCCTCATCAACCTCGTTATCTCTTCCTTGTTTATTAGATAAAGATTGTTCAGCTAAATGATATTTTTTTGGTATATAAAATTCATCTTCTAGGATAGAATATCTTGCAGAATATTCGTTAATGCTAGCTGTTCTATGTCTAATCCATTGTCTAGCAATAAAAATTGGTAATTTTATATGAAGTTTAATTTCGCACATTTCAAAAGGCGTAGTATGTCTATGTCTTAGTAAATATCTAATTAATCCTTCATCTTCTGACTTTTTTTTAGTTCCTTTTCCATATGAAACTCTGGCTGCCTGAACCACAGATGAGTCATTTCCCATATAATCCACAACTCTTATAAATCCCTTATCTAAAACTTTTAAGGCTTTAAAAAGTATTCCTTCAAGTCCTCTGGATACTGGTCTGTATGTAAGATTTTTCCTAGTTCTTAAAATATTTATTTCATTATTTATTTTTTTCATATCAATATTCGACTATATTATTACTAACATAACTTTTATTTAAATTTAATTAAAACTTTAAAGCTGTAAATAAATAATTATAATAAAAAGTGTTATTTTATAACTATGACGATAAATGGTGCGAGTAATAGGCGAATTGGACCCGGGGGCGGTACCCGGCGCCTCCACCACAAAAACATGGGGGCGAAATAGGATCGACAAGCGTTTAAAGGCGTATTCTTTCGTTCGGTATAGTTCCACCGTAAAGGACTAAATTATAACTGCCAACGACAATAGTCGTGAGGTTGCTTTAGCAGCTTAAGTTGCTAAAAAAACTGTGCAGAATTAAGTCCTAAATTG
>CAYTJO010000018.1:2300-4168 GCA_964438215.1 uncultured Rhodospirillaceae bacterium | reverse complement strand
GGCACCTGGCAACAGAAGCCTTCACTTAAAGAATGTATATTTATGAGTAAAGAAAAAAAATTTTTAGACTATAATACTTTAATAAGAGATAATTTGCTAAATGTAGTTAGACAAGCTCTTAATAAAACTGCTGACTATGGATTATCAGATGGACATCATTTCTATATAACTTTTTTAACTAAGTTTAAAGGAAATATTTTACCTCATTATTTAAACAAGGAATATCCAGATAATATGATGATAGTCATAGAAAATGAGTATTGGAATCTTAAAATATTAGAAAATCACTTTTTAGTTGATTTAAAATTTAAAGGAAAAATAGAAACCCTGAAAGTAATGTTTGACTCCCTTTTGAGTTTTGTCGACCCATCTGTATCCTTTAATCTAAATTTAGATGTAATTGGATCAGAAAAAACAAAGATTAAAACAAAAAAGATTCAGCAAAAACAAAAAGCCAGATTAGAAAATAAAAGTAATATTATTTATTTGAAACCTAACAAAGATTAAAATGGACTTTCTATCAAATATTTTCAATACAAATGACAAAAACATTTCTTATGAAAAAATTTCTGAAATTGTCTTAGAAAAAGTTAAAATAAAAAATAAAAAATATACATTTATAAATCAGAAAACTATAGAAAAATTATCTGAAAAAGCTTTTTATGAAATATCTCATTTTTTAAGATCTAGTCACTTAAAAAAGTTAAGCAAAATATTAAAAGATAAAGATGCTTCTGATAACGATAAATACGTTGCTAATACATTATTAAAAAATGCTAATGTTTCAGCAGGTGGAATACTTCCTATGTGTCAAGACACTGGAACGGCAATAGTTATAGGGAAAAAAGGAAATCAAGTTTTGACTAATGGAAAAGATATACAAAGTTTGTCTAAGGGAATTTTAAAATGTTATAAAAGTAATAATTTAAGATATAGTCAAATGTCTGCAACTGGTATGTACGAAGAAATTAATACTAAAAATAATTTACCTGCACAAATTGAAATTCTTAATGAAGGAGAAGCAAACGAATATAAGTTCTATTTTATTGCAAAAGGTGGAGGGTCTGCTAATAAAACCTTCTTTTTTCAAGCTACCCCTTCTTTACTTAAAAGTAAAAAATTAGAGAGCTTTTTAATAGAGAAAATTTTAACTATTGGAACCTCAGCGTGTCCTCCTTACCATTTAGCAATAGTAATTGGTGGTTTATCAGCTGAGATGAATTTAAAAACTTTAAAATTAGCAAGCAGTCATTTTTTGGATACTCTACCTAGAAAAGGAAATAATGTAGGACTGGCATTTAGAGATCTAAAAATGGAAAATTCTATCTTTAAGAAGACTATTAATCTAAAAATAGGAGCACTATTTGGAGGCAAATACTTTTGCCATGATGTAAGAGTTATAAGGTTGCCTAGGCATGGAGCCAGTCTTCCCTTAAGCATAGGAGTATCATGTGGGGCTGATAGACAAGCCGTGGGTAAAATAAATGAGCAAGGTATATTTCTTGAAAAGCTAGAAAAAAACCCAGCTAAATATCTTCCTAAGGTAAAAGCAAATATATTATCAAAAAAAGAAATTCACATAAACTTGGATAAGCCTATAAAAGATACTCTACGAGAGTTATCTAAACTTAAAATTAAAACAAGAGTTTTATTATCAGGAACTATGGTTGTTGCCAGAGATATAGCTCATAGCAAACTTAAAAGCAGATTAGATAAAGGTAAAAAACTTCCTTCTTATTTTTTAAATTATCCTATTTATTACGCTGGTCCTGCAAAAACTCCAAGAGGCTATAACACCGGATCTTTTGGACCTACTACTGCAGGTAGAATGGATTCTTTTGTAGAACAATTTCAAGCTATGGGGGCAA
>CAYTJO010000018.1:463-2241 GCA_964438215.1 uncultured Rhodospirillaceae bacterium | reverse complement strand
GCCTAATAATGCTGGCTAAAGGAAATAGATCATCCATAGTGAGAGAAAGCTGTTAAAAATATTCAGGTTTTTATTTAGGATCTATAGGAGGGCCTGGGGCAGAGCTTGCCGCCAATAATATTAAAAATGTTAAATGCATAGACTATCCTGAATTGGGAATGGAAGCTATTTGGAAAATCAAAGTTATAAACTTTCCAGCTTTTTTAATAATAGACAACAAAGGAAATGACTTTTATTCAAACCTTATTGGTTAAGTTTGAATAATATTTTTAACATTTTTAACTAGTTGTTTTGAAGTTTCTCTTTTTGGAATTTGCACTCCCTTTATACAAGCTGGTCTTTTTTCCATCTGTTTCATCCAGTCTTTCAAATTTTCTAGCCCGTCTAAATTAATTCCTGCCCAAAAATAAACTCTTACCCAACACCAATTAGCTATATCTGCGATAGAATAATCGTCACACAACCATTTTCTTCCTTCTAATTGATAATTTAAAACTTCATAAAGCCTTCTACATTCATTTTGATATCTAGATATTGCTACAGGTATTTTTTCATCCAAATAACGATGAAAAACATTAGCTTGCCCCTGCATTGGCCCTATTCCAGACATTTGAAACATTAGCCATTGTAAAACTTTGATTCTCTTAGTTTTCTCAGATGGTAAAAATTTATTGTATTTATCTGCTAAATAAAAAAGAATTGCACCGCTATCAAAGATAATTTCCTCTTTAAACTTAAGCACTGGAATTCTTCCATTAGGATTCATATTCAAAAACCACTTTTCTCTTTGTTGATTTTTAGACAGGTTAATTTTATGAACTTTATACTTTTAACCTAGTTCTTCTAATATTATAGAAACTTTGTATCCATTGGGAGTAGCAGCTGTATATAAATCAATACTCATATTATTCTAAAAGCTTGTCTATTATGTTATCAAATTTTTCTTCTAATTTCTCTTCTATAACTTTTTTTAATTTTTTTTGTGCAACTTTTTCTAAAATAGATTTTACAACACCTTCATCAAAGCTTATTTGAGTTAAGGGTTTAGAAATTTTTCCTGTAGTTTTAAGACTAAATAAAGAAAGTAATTTGTTTTGATCACTTTCATATTTAGATATTAAATTTAAATTATTATTATTAATATTGTAGTTTCCTGATGTTGTTATAAATCCTTCATCAATTTTTATTCTAGTAATAGGAATTTTTATTGTTTCTTTATCATGCACAAAATTAATTTTTAGATCCTTGATACTTGTATTACCATTGAATAAGGACTTTCTAACATCATTTATTTTAGCTAAATCATCAAGTTTTATAATATCTGACTTTAAAGCTTTAAGGTTGAAATTTTTGATAATAATTTCTTTTGAAGAAATTAAAGAGTTACCATAAATATTTTTATATACTCTTTCTCCTTTTTCAAACTTACCTTTTAAATTGGTAGAAAGGTTTATATCACCACTGGCTAAATTTATATCATAATATTTATTTAAATCCATCAAGCTTAAATTACTTAGGTTTGCATTTAGAGAAAAGTTCATCTTCTTAGTTAATGAAAGCTTACTTTTTATACTAGCTTTGAAAAAGTTTTGTCCTTCTAAAGAGGCCTCGATATTTTTTTTTTTATTTAACTTTACAACCATGTTATCTAACTGAATATCTTTATATATTATTTTCTTGGCCTTTATTACAGAATCTAAATTAATTTTTGCCAAAACCTCAAAAACATTAATATTTTTTTTAACATCTTTTTTTTTATTACTAGTTCCTTTACTTTT
>CAYTJO010000018.1:0-453 GCA_964438215.1 uncultured Rhodospirillaceae bacterium | reverse complement strand
AGAACTAGTTTGACCTCTTCTTGATGCTTGATTAATATTTAAAAATTTATCTAAAACTACTTTATCAGAAGAAAGTTTAATTATTATATCACTTTTCTTTTTCGTAAAATTTAAGTTAGCGCTTCCATCAAAAATAGTATCGTGAAAAAGAATTTTTAGTTTTTCTATTAATAAAATATTTTTATTAAGAATTAACTCTGCATTAATTTGCAAATCATCTCCTTTTAGATTTTTGACCTTGCTAAGGAATTGTTTGCTTTTAATGTTTCCTTCTATATTAAATTTTCCTTTATTTAACTGATAATTATAAATACCTGCACCAGCTAATTCATAAAGTTTAGAGGTTAAATCACCTTCTAAGCTAACTTCTCTATTGATGTTGCTACCAATAAAATTTATAGTTGTTTCCATACCTTTATTTATAAAAGATCCTTTTAGTGAATATTTTTGTTT
>CAYTJO010000017.1:5123-12302 GCA_964438215.1 uncultured Rhodospirillaceae bacterium | reverse complement strand
AATCTATTGATGAATCTTCGGCTACTCTTGCAAAGGATTTGCGTTTACTTATTAGAAGAAAAATACAAAAGGGCTACACTGATAAACAAATTTATGACTTTTTAAGCGATAGATATGGAGATTTTATTCTTTTAAAACCACCATTAAAAATTAATACCATTGCGTTATGGGTTTTACCTTTTGTATTTCTTTCAATAGGAATATTTACTATTTTTTTTTATAATAAAACATCAAAAAAAAAATTTAAGTTTGGTAAATTTTTTTAATTAGATTTGTTTTTCTTATCTAATTTAAATTTAATTACTTCTGTTTTATATCTCATTAAAAAAATAATTAAATTATACAGAACAGTGCCGATAAACATTATAAATAGAGGTATAAGCATTTCAATATTAATAGAAATACCTCCTGTCCTTAATATACTAGCTGGCTGATGCAAAGTGTTCCACCAATCTACTGAAAATTTAATTATGGGCAGGTTCAAACCTCCTATTAAAGATAAATAGGCAAATACAAAATCTCCCTTAGTAGAATAGGAAAAAGAATCTTTAATGAGTTTAAGACCTAAATAAATAAAAAATAAAACCAAAAAAGAGGTTAATCTTGCATCCCATACCCAATAAGTTCCCCAAGTTGGTTTTCCCCATAAGGCTCCAGAAAGAAGAGCTGAAAAAGTAAAAATAATTCCCATAGTAACACTTTCTTTTGCTAGTATAAGAAATATTGGAAATCTCCATATTAAAAAAATAATACTACTAAAAACAATAAAACCATAAGTCATAAGACTCATCCAAGCGCAAGGAACATGAATATACATAATCCTTACAGTTTCTTTTTGCTGATAATCAGGAGGAGATATAAACAAAGCAAAAGTTAAACCAACTAATATAGTTAAAACTGATAGAATTCCTGATATTTTTTTAATTGGTAATGCTATATTTAAAAATCTAGCTGGATTTGCAAATTTATGTAAATACTTAATCATTTATTCTAAGCTTTCTTTCAATATCTTTATAGTTATATAGGGTAAAAATATTATTCCAATACTTAAGATAGCACATAATAAATAATATTCAGAATATGAACCGGTTTTAAAGCTGTTTACAGACAGTACTCCGAATATAATTATCGGAAGGTAAAAAGGAATAGCAAGAAAAACCAGTATTGGGCCTCTAGCAGAAGCCCCCAGGGTCAAAGCTGAAATTGGCATACCAATAAGGCTAAATAAAGGAGTTCCTATAAGCAATGAAAAGAATAATCCTAATACATCTTCATACGATCCGCTTAAAAAAATTAAAAATAAAGGGGATAAAAAAATAATTGGTAGTCCAGTAAAAACCCAATGACAAATGACTTTAGTGCTAACAATAATAATGAATGGAATTTTGTTTATATGGTATTGCAATAAAGTTCCACTTTGATAGTCTTCCTTAAAAAGGCTTTCTAAAGATATCAAATTTGCAAACAAAGCACATACCCAAATCGAAGAAATTGATATTTCTTTTAATACATCCTCAGAACTTCCAAATGACAAGGGAAAAATTAATATGCATAATAAAAAAAATGATATAGCGAACCATGATTTATTTGTATTAAATAAATATCCTTTGCATTCTCTGGCAAGAAATAAAATAAATAACCTAGTCAATTTTTATACTCATTGTATTTTTCAATTTATTAAATTTTAAATTTTGATGAGAGGTAGCGATAACTCCTCCTCCATATTTAATATGTTCCATTATTAGATTTAAAATTAAATTTTTAGTTTTTTTGTCTAATCCAGAAATTGGCTCGTCTAATAACCAGATCTTGCTTTTAATCATTTGTAATCTAGAAAAAGATAGTTTTTTCTTTTGTCCAAAAGATAACAATCTTATAGGTGTCTCTATGTATTTTTCAAAATTAAAATAATTTATAATATAGTTGAAATCATCTTTATAATCATAAATTTTTTTCCAATAAGTTAAATAATCGTTTATTGTATCTTCCTCATTTAAAGCATTTTTATGACCTACATATCCTATTTTATCGTCATATTGTTTTTTTACCTTTACACTTCCTTTATAATGCAAGGCTCCTGCTATACATAATAATAGTGATGTCTTTCCAGAACCATTATTTCCATTAATTAAGATAATTCTTCCTGGCTCAAGCTTAAATGATAAATTATTAAAAATTAATTTGTAATTTCTTTCACAGCTCAGATTTTTTACCGCTAATAAGTATTCTTTGCTCATAAAAAATTCTAATTTATTACTCTTTTATCTTCTATAACTAACCCATCATTTAATATATTTCCCTCTTTGACAAAAGATATGTTAATATTAAGTTTAAAATTTGTTTTAAAAAACTCTTTAACTTTTTGTTTTAATTCTTCATTTTCGTAGTTTGTTTCACATAATAACTCACCGTAATCTAAATACTCTTTAGTAGTTATAATAAATCTAACTTTTGAAATTTCATTAAACTTTTTTACAACCTCATTAAATTGATTAGGAGTAACAAATATTCCTTTAAATTTAGTAGACTGTTCCGCTCTACCCATCCAACCCTGTATTCTAAAATTTGTTCTTCCACAAGGACTAGGCTCATCTATAACTTTTGACAAGTCTCCTGTTCCCAATCTAATAATAGGATAATCGGTATTAATTTTAGTTATAACTACTTCTCCTACTTCTCCGGGAGGAAGTGCCACAGATGTTCCTGGCCTTACTATTTCTAATATTATATCCTCTTCCACGATCATGCCTTCAACTAAACTATTATTTGACTCTTTAGTCTCATAAGCTATACATCCTACTTCTGCTATACCATACATTTGCATAACTTCTACACCATCATTTGCAAGCGTGCTTCTCAAAGAAGCTGGCAAAGGCTCAGCTCCAACCAAACCTCTTTTAAGACTAAAGTTATTAATATTATTTTTCTTAGCTTTTTCTAAAATAATTTTTAAAAAAGATGGAGTTCCTATGTAAAATGAAGGTTTCAAATTACTTATAGTTTCAACCTGAAGTTCAGTATTTCCTATACCCCCTGGGATTACAGTACTACCTAATTTATTAGCAGCATTATGCATCATTATCCCTGCTGGACCCAAATGATAAGAAAAAGTATTATAAGAAACATCACCGTTTTTTAATCCTGCCGCATACAAACTTCTACACATATTCCAAAAATCATTATTATCACCAGGCTCATAAATAGGCCCTGGCGAGGCAAACATATAAGGAAACTGATTAAAGGGCTTGGTTGTTAAGTTCCCATAGGGAAGATTATTTTTTTGTAAATTAGTTAAAGATGATTTTTTAGTTATTGGAATTCCTGCTAAGTCATCTCTCGTTTTTACCTTTTCTAAATCAATATCATTGAGTATCTTTTTCCAGCCTTTGGAAAAGTTTGTTATTTTTTTAAGTTTTTCACTGAAGTTTTCAAAAAGCATTGTTTCTCTAGTGTCTCGACCCGATATTTCACGTTTATCATAAAAAGGTTTTTCAGAAACATTATTATCTAAAGCCAACGTTTTCTCCTTTTATAAGACTTTAAGTTTTTGAAAGATTTTCTTTCTCCTTTTCCACCACCTAAATAAAACTCTTTAACATCTTCGTTATTAGAAAGGTCTTTTGAAAGGCCTTCTAAAACTATTTTTCCATTTTCCATTATATATGCTCTACTAGAAATATTTAGAGCGAGCCTTGCATTCTGCTCAACTAACAAAATAGTGATACCCAATTCTTGATTTAGTTTTTTAATAATATTAAAAACTTCTTTGACTAACAAAGGAGAAAGACCCATAGATGGCTCGTCCATAAGTATTATCTTAGGCTTAGCCATTAAGGATCGTCCAATGGCAAGCATCTGTTGCTCTCCTCCTGATAAGTATCCAGATAATCCTTTTCTTTCTTTTAATCTTGGAAAGTAATTTAAAACTTTTTCTATATCCTTAGGAATATTTCTTCTATCAACCCTGGTATGTGCTCCTAACCTTAGGTTTTCCTCAACTGTCATGTCTGCTATACACCTCCTTCCTTCCATAACCTGAAATAGTCCATTTTTGACTATATCTGAAGGATTAGTATCAGTAATTTCTCTATCTAGAAAAAAAATGTTTCCTTTCGTAACCTCTCCATCTTCATTTTTAAGCAACCCAGAAATTGCCTTTAAAGTAGTTGATTTACCGGCCCCATTTGCTCCCAACAATGATACTATTTCACCTTTTTTGACCTCTAAACTAAGTCCCTTAATAACTAGTACTACTTCGTTATAAACTACTTCTATATTTTTTAACTCCAACATTAAATAATTAAATTAATAACCTCTCCACTCAGGCCTTTTAGGAAGCGTGATTTGGTCTGTTTTAATCAATTCAATTACCTTTTTACTCATTAACTCATCAACACTTAGCTTCTCTGTTGTACCATTTATCTTTACTTTATAGATAGAGACATCCATGAGCCCTCTATGATCATCTTCTTTCCAAGTAGATGGCAGGCATACTCCCTCAAGTCCTTCAGGAACCCATTTGTCTTTCTTATACATAGCTTTTTTTATTCCTTCTCCACTAAAATTATCATCATTCATTGCCTGTTCCATAGCCTCAGCTATATAAAACATGGTACAAACTGCAGAAATGTAATGCACAGATCTATATGAATTTTTTTTCCCAGAAAACTCAGAAACTTTCTTAATCAGGTCCATTCCTTGAATACTATCTCCCCATACTGAATTCGTTCTGACAGCAAAAATTACTCCATCAGCAGCTTTACCAGAGGCCTTGATTACTGGCTCATCTACACCCCAAACATTAGTCATAAACTGAGTTTCAACTCCAACAGTATTACATGCTTTTAAAAGAGACGTAGTAGAGTTAGAAGAATTAGCCAAATAAGCATAGTCAGCTTTAACTTGTTTTAAGGTTAAACATTGAGCTGTAAAATCTCCAGGAGCTAAAGTATAGTTGATAACTGACAAGACTTCGAAACCCAGTTCTTCTGCATAATCTCGACATGCCTTTTTGGGAGCATTTGGATAAGGATGATTATCCCCCATATGAACATACTTAGGCTTTTCATTCGTATTCTTTAATTTCCAATCTTTTAAAGCCCAAGTTAACAATCCCCTACATGCATCAGAATAAGAAGGGCCGTAAAAAAAATTATAAGGAGCAGCTTTAAAAGAATTTGGAGCTTTACCTGTCGGATCAGTTAATTGACCTGCATATGAACCAGAATAAAAAGGTATTTTATCTCTAGCAATAGTCCCCATTAGTGCCTCTGTATCTGCCGTACCCCATCCAATAACAGCTATTACCTTTAATCTTGATTTCCATCTTTTATAAGTTGCTACTGCTCTTGGTGCTTTGTAGCTATAATCAACAGTATCAACTTTTATTTTATTTCCTTTAATGCCTCCATTTTTATTTATATATTTAATAGCATCAATAAAACCTTGTCCAAAAGGCTTACCAACACTTGATGTTGGTCCTGTAAAATCAACTAAATGGCCAATCGGTATTTCTTTTGAAATAAGATTCATTGTTTTAAAAAGGAATATTATTACAAGAAAAAAAGATATATTTTTTATTTTAATCATTATTAGATCTCCCTATGTTAATACGAGAATGGATACAACTTAAACCATGCTCTAATTTGCCCCCATCGATAGGCTAATCCATTAGGTTCAAAAATCAAGAATAATATAATTACAAGACCAATCGAAGCTTCCTTTATAAATGGAATAGCACCAGATAATGATAGCATTTGATCTATTGATGTATCAGATAGTGACCTAGTTAAGAAGTCCATTATTTCCGGCAAAAGAACCATAAAAGCCGCGCCCATTAAAGATCCTCGGACAGAGCCAAGACCTCCAATTATTATCATAGCAAGAAAAAATATTGAAAGTTGAATATTAAATTCTTCTATAGACACAAAATTTAAATAATGACCATAAAGCGCCCCTCCTAAACCAGCAAAAAAAGATGAAATACCAAAAGATAGTATTCTATATTTCATTAAATTAATCCCCATCATTTCTGCTGATAAATAATGATCTCTGACAGCCAAAAAAGCTCTTCCATCTCTGGTTCTCATCAAGTTAGAAACCAGCACAAAGCTAACTATCAACCAAAATAATACTATATAAAAATACTTTTGGTCCGTATCAAAATAAAAATTAAAAATTTTCATTGGCTCAGCTGAAGCTCCATCAACTCCTCCAGTAAACCAGGCTGCTCTTGAAAAGAAATCTTCCATTATAAATTGAGCTGCCAAGGTTGCTATTGCTAAATACAAACCTTTAACTCTAGCTGCAGGTATACCAAATATTAGGCCGACAAATGCTGTCATTAAAGCTGCTGTTGGAATTGCTAGCCATACAGGAACGAAAAATTTATTACTTAGCCATGCTGATGCAAAAGCTCCAAATCCAAAAAATACTGCATGACCTACAGATATTTGGCCTGTACACCCAACAAGTATATTTAACCCAAGAGCAGCTATTCCATAAAATCCAATGTAAATAAGAAGAGAAATTATATATGAGTCGAATAGAAATGGAGAAATTGCTAATAATAGTATTCCGGCCAAGGTCAAATAAAAACTTCCCTTGTCTTCAAACATACTCATATCAGAGGAATAGGAAGTTCTATAATCTCCACATGGTCTAAATTTTTTTAAACTCATATTAGACTCTCTCTATATCTTTTGTTCCAAAAAACCCATATGCTTTAATCATTAATATAATAATTAATGCATAAAAGGGAGCTATTCTTATCATATTTCCTATATTTAAATATTGCACATCAAAATAATGAGCAACATGTTCTAACAAACCAATAACTAAACCTCCTAATATTGCACCTAAAACTGAATCTAAACCACCCAATATAACGGCAGGAAATACTTTTATCCCCATAAATGCTATTCCTGAAGAAATACCATTAACAATTCCAAAAACTATTCCTGCTACAGCAGAAACTACTGCAGAAATTCCCCAGGCAGCAGAAAATACTTGTTTCACTGATACTCCAAGAGACTGTGCAGCTTGCTGATCAAAAGCTGTAGCGCGCATAGCTAAACCCAATCTAGATTTTTTAAAAAATATTGCAAAACTAATCATGATGAATAAACTTATCAAGCAACTCATTATATTTATATGCAACTACTTCCTAAAGCACCTAAA
>CAYTJO010000017.1:0-5113 GCA_964438215.1 uncultured Rhodospirillaceae bacterium | reverse complement strand
ATGAATAGACTTATTAAACCACTCATTATATAAACTGTTTGCACTTGAAGTCCCAAGAGATTAATACTTTCATTATCAAATATTTTAGGAAAAGGTTCTACAAAAACTCCAAACATCCAATTCATTAATGCTTGGAAAAATATTGAAAGCCCTATTGTTACCATTATTATTGAAATAATTGGTTCTCCTATTAATGGCCTTAAAACAATTAGCTGTATGAGTATTCCAAAAACTGTCATAAAAATTAGTGTAAATATAAATGCTAGGTAAAAAGGAAGTGAGAATTTTGCTAGTAACCACCAACAAGCCCAAGCACCAATTAATAAAAATTCGCCTTGAGCGAAATTAACTACTAGACTAGATTTATAAATTAATACAAATGCCATGGCAACCACACCATAAAGCAACCCTATAATAAATCCGTTTACTAATAATTGAACTAAAAAGTCTAAAGCCATAATTCTACTCCATATTTATTACATTTAATTCAGTTTGGATTCTTTGTGTTCCGCCATCTTGCAAGTTTATAACAGTATCTATTTGAATAGATTTTTGATCACCATATATTGCCTCCACAATATCATTATATTTATTAATAACAAAATTTCTTCTCAATTTTTTTGTCCTAGTTAATTCGTCATCATCTGCATCAAACTCCTTGTATAATAGTACAAACTTTCTAATTTTTTGCTTCTTGGGAACGGACTGATTTACTTTTTTTACTTCAGATATTAGAAGTTCTTCTACATCAAGCTTCGAAGCTAAATCAGAGTAAGTAGTAAATGCCACTCTTTTTTGTTCTGCCCATTTAGATAAAACGGAGTACCTGATACAAATTATGGAAGATAAATAAGGTTTATTAGATCCAATTACTGCTGCTTCTGCTATAAAAGCAGAGAACTTTAACTTGTTTTCTATATATTGAGGAGAATACCTAAGTTTTTCTGATGTAAAAGATAAGTCTGAGACTCTATCTATCACAACTAAATGCCCTAATTTATCAAAGTATCCGGCATCTCCCGTGTGAAACCATTGGTCAGGTGAAATATTTGCATTATCATTAGTAGCTGAAAAATATCCGTTCATACAATTTTTATTCATAACAATGATTTCTCCTAACCCCTCTCTATCTGGCTCATAAATATCAATTTTTACTCCTTTAAAAGGCATCACAACGGATTCATAATTTACATCTTTTTCTCTGTGTATAGTATATGCTCCAAGTTGTTCTGTCTGTCCATAAAGCTGCCTCAAAGGGATCCCCATATTAACAAAAAATTTAAATGTATCTGGCCCTAATGATGCTCCTCCAGTAGCAGCAGACTATAAATAGGAAAATCCTATTTGATCTCTTAAAGATCTAAATAAAAAATACTCACAAAACACATTTACTATCAAACCATTATTTTTTCTTTTCAGCATAGTAAAAAACTCAAATAGCTTCCTTTTAATAAAAGAAGAATCCATTATTTTAGATCTAATATCAGCAGCTATTTGCTCCCAGGTTCTTGGGCCCAATAGCAAAAATGTTGGACCTATTTCGCGAAGATCATCAAACATTGTCTCTGGTTCCTCTACGAAGTTTACTTTCATTCTACTTAAGCACCATTTAGATATTGCATATGTTTGCTCCATTATCCAAGGAAGAGGCAATACTGAAACATATTCATCAGAACTGCTTTTAGGGTCTGCATCAAGATAATTTTTAGCATGATTAAGAAGGCTTCTATGAGAAATCATTGCTAGTTTTGGCTTAGAAGTTGTTCCTGAAGTAGGGCAAAAAATACATATATCATCTTCAGATATATTATTAAGTAAGAAAGCAAACTTCTGACTATCTTTTTTTACCAAAGAATTTCCGTGATCTAATAATTTCTTATAAGAAATCAACCTTTCATCATTATACTTATTCATTCCTTTTTCTTCATCATAAATAATAATTTTAATTTTTTGCTCGAGATTGGTAAGTGAAAGAATCTTATCTGCTTGCTCTTCATCTTCTACAAATACAACTTCACAAGAAGTTAATTCAAGAAGATACTCAATTTCATTTTCTAAAGCATCAGCGTACAAGCCTAATGCTATTCCTTTTAAAGTTTGAGCAGCAATTTCCGCTACAACCCATCTTGGGGTATTATTACCTATAATGCCGACAGTGGTCTTAGGTTTTACACCCTTGCTTTGTAATGAAATTGCAATTGCCTTAACTTCTTCTGTTACTTCAAGCCAAGTCTTAGTTTTCCAAACACCAAACTGTTTTTCCCTCATTGCTATTTCTGTTGGGTAATTTTGAGAATTGGAAACTAAAACATGAGGTATAGTTAAAAAATTATCTACCATTATTTATCATCCCCCAAATATGCTTGTTGCACTCTTTCATTTTTTACAATATCTTCGGGAAGACCTTCAGCGATTTTTTCTCCAAAATCAAGCACAATTATTTTTTTTGAAATATCCATAACTACTCCCATATCATGCTCTATCATTATAACAGTAATATTCCATTCTCTATTTAAATCAATTATGAACCTTGCCATGTCTTCTTTTTCCTCTTGGTTCATTCCTGCCATAGGTTCATCTAATAAAATTAACTTAGGGTTTATCGCTATTGCTCTTGCAAGTTCTACTCTCTTTCTCAATCCATACGAGAGCGTCCCGGCAATTGATTTTCTAATATCACTTATTTCTAAAAAATCTAAAATTTTTTCTGCTTCTAACCTATTCCCTACCTCTTCCTTTTGCCCTCCCAAAATCCAATAAACTGCTCCTTTTAGAAAATCATTTCTAAGCAAATGATGTCTTCCTATAAATATATTCTCTAAAACAGTCATATGATCGAATAGAGCAAGGTTTTGGAAAGTTCTTCCTATACCTAAAGAAGCTCTTTTGTTAGGATGAATTTTTGTTAAGTTTTTACCCTCATAATATAACTCTCCTGATGTAGGTTTATATCTACCTGAGATTACATTTAGTAATGTTGTTTTTCCCGCACCATTTGGCCCAATAATAGAAAACAAAGTATTTTTTTCTACTTTAAAGCTTACATCAGCAAGCGCCTTAATGCCTCCAAATTGAACAGAAATGTTTTTTAGATCTAACATATTTTTTGACATATCCTTAATTAGAAAAAAATGCTTACTCCAGCTACGTGAGAAATATTTTTTTTTCTTAGTGTATTTATATTGTTCTTATTAATTCCCCCTAAAACGCCTATTTCGCATTTTAGCGATCTAGATAAAAATAACAACCTTGTTAATCCTATCGATTTTTTTGAATTACTACTAGCAGTTTTAAAAACAGGAGAAATGAATACTTTTTTGACTTTAAGGTCAATTGTCCTTCGCAAATCAGAAAGCTTATGGAAAGAACATGAATATGACAATGCATTGTAAAGTCTTGTTTTTCTACATTCTTGAGAAAAATGAACTCCATCAGCACCTGCTGACATAGCTATCTGAGGATTAGCGGACACAAAAACTTTAAAACCCTTTAATCTGCAAATTTTTTCTACTTGCTTGGTTTTATTATAAAGATGTTTTTGTTTTTTTGTTCTTACAACTACACCTAAATTCTTTGTAGAAGGAAGGCTCTTTAAAAATGAAGTCTCATCAGAAATTCTTTCTTCATCTAAAAATATCCACAAATTAGGATAATAAGAAGCTCCCTTTTTAATACAAATAGAATTTACTTGCATAATAGTATAGTATATATCTAGTTTAGACATAGTTTATAGTACTGAAAATGTCAGTAATTGATAATTATAAAAAATTAATTAAAAATATTAAAGTTACTTGTAATGAGCATAACAAGAATTATGACAGTATAAATATTGTAGCTGTATCTAAACAACAAGATTTAGATAAAATAAAATTTTTATCAAAAGCTGGACACAAATGCTTTGGAGAAAATAGGCTAGTTGAAACTGTATCAAAATGGGAAAATATAAATAAAAAAAAAATCAAGCTACATTTTATAGGAGCGCTTCAATCAAATAAGATAAGAGACATAATTAAGGTATTTGACGTTATTGAAACTTTGGACACAGAAAGTTCTGCAAGAAAAATTTCTTCATTAAAAAGTAAAAATGTAAAAATTCCAAAAATTTTCATACAAATAAACATAGGAGAAGAACCTCAAAAAAGAGGAGTTGATCCTGCTAACTTTTCTGATTTTTTAAGCATGTGCAGAAATAAATATGGCTTGGAAGTTTCCGGAGCAATGAGCATGCCGCCGATTAATAAAAACGCTAAAAAATATTTTAAAGACATGTTTTATATTTGTAGAAAAGAAAATATAAAAAATATCTGTATGGGAATGAGCAATGATTATAAAGAAGCGATAATAAATGGAGCCAATAATTTGCGCATTGGTAGTTTAATATTTGGAAAAAGAAAAAAGTAAAATAAAAATGAAAATAATTTATTATTTTGGGAAAGACACTAGCATCTATGAGTCTTTGGATAGCATAATTAAAATTAAAAAAAAATTTGGAATTAAAAAGTCAGGCATTTATAAAAATAAAAATTTTGACAATGGTATTTTCATTTTAGATGATAGTTATAAAGAGTTTTTAAAATTAATTAATCTTTTTTCAAAAAAAAATAAAAATAATTTTATCATTACAACAAAAAAAGAAAATATAAGTTTGCATTCATTGCAAAATCTAAGAATTTTCGTCAAGCCTGTTAAAATATTAGATTTATATAAAGAAATAATTAAAAGAATTAAAAAAGATGAAAGTGCTTCCAAAGTTAACCTAAATAAACCAAGTCTTTCTTTGATAAATCCAAATGGCAGGGACTTAAAGCTAACAGAAAAAGAATTCAAATTAATAGAGTTATTATTAAATAATAGTGGTAAACCTCTAAATAAAAAAAATATTTTATCTACAGTATGGGGATTAGAGTTGGAAAAAGTAAACTCTTTAAATACTAGAGTACTAGAAACTTTAATATCAAGAATTAGAAAAAAAATTCGTTCCGCAAACATTAAAGCTAGTATTACTAAAAATAAAAACGGAACCGAAAATATTAAAAACCAAACACTTACTAATAAAGCTATAGCTCTTATATTTTGAGATTCTTCTGTAGTTAATCCAAAAGGAGGACTATCA
>CAYTJO010000016.1:6119-12339 GCA_964438215.1 uncultured Rhodospirillaceae bacterium | reverse complement strand
AATTTTTTTATCTGAAATTTGAATAATTTTAATATCTTCTTTCCAGGCACTACATTGTTCTATTACAATTCCTTCTGAATTCATAAAAAAAGAATTTCCATCAAATATAAGCTCGTCTTGTCCACCTACCTGATTTAAATAAATTATAGCAACTTTATTTTTATTTGCTATTTCAGAACAAATTTCTTTTCTTTGTTTTAATTTCTCATTTTCGTAAGGTGAAGCATTAATGCAAATAAGAACTTTTGCACCTTGCTTTTTAAGATGATAAGGTAAGTCATTAACCCACATATCTTCGCATATTAATAGTCCTATATTATAACCTTTATACTTAATAATATTATATTTTTTTCCTTTTTTAAAAACTCTCTTTTCATCAAATACTCCATAGTTAGGAAGCTTATTTTTATAAACCATAGTGATTTTATTTTGGAACAAAAATATCCCAGCGTTGTAAACCCTACCTTTTTGCTGTATAGGTGCTCCTAAAATTATTGCAACTTTTTTAGTTGAAGAATATTTCTTTAATCTTTCTAGATAATCACTAATCTCTGATAAAAAACCCTGTTTTAAAACAAGATCTTCTGGAGGATAACCACTAATTGATAATTCAGGAAACACAATCAAATCAGCTTTTCTACTGAATTTATCAATTCTGGAAACTATTTTTTTATAATTTCCTAAAATATCTCCTACTGTCGGATTTATTTGAGCTAAAACTACTTTCATTATAACTACTTTATTAAAAACTCTCTTCCTTTTTTAACTAAACTCTTACCATTATATTTAATAATATCTGCAGTAGCATATGTTTCCTCCCAATTATTGGGTATATATGAACCTGTTCCAATAACATCAACAGGGGTATGAGTATTTGCAAATAATAAACATTTTTCCGGATTAAATCCAGACGATGCAACAATTTTAACTTTTTTCCAACCATTTTTATCTAATGTATTTCTTAAGTAGAATATAGATGAGACACTTACACCAGTCCCTACCAACCATTTCATTTCCTGTTCATTCCTGTACGTCTTAATTGTATTAGGACAAAATTTTTCTAAAATCTTATATGATTTTTCTATATCAAGTCCCTCTATGTATCTTCCACCATGAGTATCTACTCTAATAGAAAGTTTACCTTGATTAGCTTGTTTTTTAAAAAAATTACATACTTCTAAAGTATCACTAATTTCTTTTCCAAAATAATCTACAAGCACAGTCATATCTTCTTCTGGAAAGGAATTATAATACAATTGTGCTGCTTTTAAAGTAGATTTGGCAAACCCTATAAAAGCATGTGGCATAGTTCCTAACCCTTGTTTCTTTCCAAAATAATAGGAAGTAGCTGCACAAGATGTACCTATGAACCCTTTTGCTTTTTTTTCTTTTTTTGCTTTATTTGATCCAACACTTGCTCCATATGCCATCATATTATGCATTGCAGCACCAGCACAATGCCTTGCATCCATAGCTAAAAAGCTAGTTTTAGGCATGTCTTTGCACATTATGTAAGCATTGTATGCAGCAACAGATGACGGTCCTATTAGTTGCAAATAAATTGTTTCTAAGTCTACTAATTTGGAAAAAAACCCACTTATATACATTAATGGATCTCCTGCTCCAACCCAATCACCTTCTTTATGACAAAGTTTGATTGTAAATTTAGTTTTTCTAATTTTTTCTACTTCTTTAAACCATTTTAAGGCTATTCTAGGACAGAACAGAACAGGCCGCCTCATAAATACTGCGTAAGTTACTTTGATATCATTATTTTTTTTTATAATCTCCTTAGTCTTACGAAAATATTTATCAGTATTGTTTTCTATAAAACTTTCTAGAGATATTTTAACCAAAAATCACCAATCAATTAGTTTTTAAAAATTCAGATATTTTAAATGCCAACTCTACACCCTGATTAGCATTTAGTCTTGGATCACAATGAGTATGATATCTGAAAGATTTTCTTCTTTTATTTCTTGCTCTCCTCCTATACATTCTGTAACATTTTGCCCTGTAATTTCCAAATGTATTCCTCCTGGAAAAGTTCCTTCATTCTTATGTATGAAAAAAAACATTTCAATCTCTTCTACTATTTTATCAAAGGATCTAGTTTTATATCCATTATTTGATTTAAAAGTATTTGCATGCATAGGATCACATGACCAAATAACGGTTTTATTGTTCTTTTTAATCTCTTGAATTAATCTGGGCAGATTGTTTTTTAAATTTTGCGCGCCCATTCTAGATATCAATGTTATTCTCCCTGGCTCATTTTTTGGATTAAGCTTATTTATTAAATCAATTATATATTGATTTTCTGTTTTTGGACCAATTTTTACTCCAATTGGATTTTCTATTCCTCGCATAAATTCCACATGTGCTTCTTCTAACTTTCTTGTTCTTTCTCCTATCCAAAGCATATGCGCCGAACAATCAAACCATCCCCCTATTATTGAGTCTACTCTAGTTAAACACTCTTCATAATTAAGTAGCAAAGCTTCATGGCTAGTAAAAAAATCTACTTGGCTAAATTCAGAATTACTTTCTTTATCTAAACCACAAGCTTTTATAAATTCCAATGCTTTGCTAATTGCATTAGCAATTTCAAGAAATTTACTTTTTGTAGTTTGTTTAACAAAATCTAGGTTCCATTTATGAACTTTCTCCAAATCAGCAAGACCTCCAGTTGCAAAAGCTCTCAATAAATTCAAGGTAGATGCAGATTGGTTGTAAGCTTTTAACATCCTCTCAGGATCAGCTTTTCTTGTGTTTTCTTTAAACTCAATGTCATTTATTATGTCGCCTCTGTAGGAAGGTAATTTTATTTCTCCTTTAGTTTCAAAATTATCAGAACGAGGTTTAGCAAATTGTCCTGCCATTCTACCTACTTTTATTACAGGTAAAGATGTTGCATAAGTTAAAATAGCTGACATTTGCAACAAAACTTTAAAAGAGTCTCTTAAATTATTGGCATTAAAATCTGAAAAACTCTCAGCACAATCACCTCCTTGCAGTAAAAACGCTTTACCTATTGCAACTTTAGCTAACTTACTCTTAAGGTTTCTAACTTCATCTGCGAACACTAAAGGTGGTAGCATTTCTATTTCTTTCTCAACTTTATTTACTAGTTCTATATCATTATATGTTGGTTGTTGACTAATTGGATATTTCCTCCAAGAATTTTTTTTCCATTGTTATTCCATAATTTAAGCTCTACTAATTTTTCTAGTTGGACCCTTAAAAGTGACAAATTCTTCAGCAACTGTTGGATGGATAGCCATCGTATCGTTAAAGTTATTTATAGTAACTTTAGCTTGCATAGCAACTCCTATTATTTGAATAATTTCTGGTGCTTCATCTCCAAACATATGAGCGGCAATTATCCTTTTGTTTTTACTATTAACTAATAATTTAATATATGTCGGTATCTTCTTATTAACAATAGAATACTTTAATGAAGTAAATTTACTTTCATAAACTTCAATATCTTTGAACTTTTTTAAAGCTTCTTTTTCTGTTGGCCCTATAGTGCTAATTGGTGGTGATGAAAACACTGCAGTGCCTATATTATCAAGACTTATCTTTTTATTGCTAATGCTTCCAAACAATCTATCACTTAAAAAATGTCCTTCTACTATAGCAACTGGTGTTAGATTTATTCTGTCAGTAACATCACCAATTGCAAAGACATTTCTAATATTTGTCTTTAAATTTTTATCCACCTTAATTGCTTTTTTCTGATTAACTTTTATGCCAACCTTATTCAAATTAAGTCTTTTAATATTTGCCTCTCTTCCTATTGCTACTAATATTTCATTAGCAAGCAATACTTGCTTTTTATTTTTTAAAAAAACTTTTTTAAAACTATTATGCAAAGATATTTTCTTTATTTGCTCACTTAAAAAAACATTTACTCCTGCAGAAATCAAGCTTTCTCTGACTAGTTTAACTAGATGAGAATCAAATCCTCTTAAAATATTTTTCCTGCAAATTAAATCCACTTTAGATCCAAGTGATGCGAATATAAAGGCAAATTCAATTGCAATATAACCAGATCCAACAATACTTAATTTCTTAGGAATCTCTTTAAGCTCCATAATTTGATCAGAGTTTATACAATATTCTTTTCCAATTACATCAAGAGACTTAGGAGTTCCACCAGTAGCTAAAATAACTTTTTTTGTAAATAATTTGGCATCCCCTACTCTTACAATATTTTTACTTTCTAAACATGCTTCATTATAAAAAATTTTCACGCCTGCTTTTTTAGCATTATTTTCATATATGCTCTCTAGTCTTTTTAATTCTTTATTTTTATTAAAAATTAATTTTTTGAAATCTTTAGAAAAATTTTTGATGTTCCATCCATAATATCTAGCGTTACTTATAGTATTACTATACTGAGCTGAATAAAATAATATTTTCTTAGGTATGCAACCCCTTATTACACATGTTCCTCCCATTCTATCTTTTTCACATAGCGCAACTTTAGCTCCATGCATAGCAGCAATTCTGGCAGCTCTTACTCCTCCTGAACCTCCACCTATAACAATTAAATCAAACTTATTCATATTTTTATTACCTATAAGTTTTTAATTAAAGAATTTATATTTTTTAAATATTCTTCAAATGTAAATTTTTTTTTGTATTTATCTATAGCATTTAATCCTAATTTACTTCTTAGATTTACATTATCTTTTAATCTTGTAATAGCATTTTGTAATTCTAGCTTATTGTTTTTTTCTATTAACAAACCATCTTTATTATTTTTAATTATATCAATAGGACCATGACAATTCGTACTAATTACAGGAATGCCTCTAGACATAGCTTCAATTATAACTAAACCAAAAGGCTCTTCCAAAGAGCTACTACAAAATACATCTATTTTTTTAAAAAAAAAATCCTTATTCTCTATCCATCCTAGCAATTTAATACTTTTGTTATTATTAGAAATATTTTTTAAATTATTAAATTCCTCCCCATGGCCTGCTATTAGTAATTCTACATTATCCATTTCTATACAGGTTCTGACAAGAAGCTCAAAACCTTTCTTCTTTACTAATCTACCCATTGCTCCTACTACAAATTTAGTTTTATTGTGAGATGAATTTGCGTTATATAGTTGATTTTTAATATTTTTTCTATTATCAAGGGAATTGGGTATATATAAAGCTTTTTTAGAATACATAGCATTTATTTTTGTTTCCATAGTCGTATTTACTGTAACAACTTTATCAGCAAACCTAAGGTCTTGTAATTGTGATAATTTATCTGTATGAAAAAACAAAACAATTTTTTTTTTTGGATAGTGAACTCTAATTAATTTCAATAACTTACTATTGTGAACAAAAATAATATCAGACTCTTTTAATATATCTTTTATACTATTACTTAAATAACCAAATTTAAAAAAATTTCTATCTAAAAGACTGATATTTTTAATAAGCAAATTCTTAATTTTTTTTAAACTTTCTAAAAATTCTTGATTTTTTAAAATTTTATTAGTTAGAACCAAATTAACTACGCTACAATGTGATGATAATGCTTTAGAAGATATTTGGATCATTGTTGAAATTCCTCCAGGATTTTTGTCCAAAGAAATTACTGTAAATATTTTATTTTTTAATTTTTGCAATTAATTAGTTATTTATGCCATCAAAACAAATATATTTGATTTCTAAATATTCATCTAACCCTTCTGCAGCACCTTCTCTGCCTACACCAGACTCTTTTATACCACCGAAGGGGGCTACCTCAGTAGAAATAACTCCTGCATTAACACCTATCATTCCATACTCTAATGCTTCAGCTACCCGCCAGATTCTCCCAATGTCTCTGCTATAAAAGTAACCTGCTAAACCATAATTAGTATCATTAGCCATTTGTATAACTTCTTCATCAGTAGAAAACTAAATTAGTGGTGCTACAGGACCAAAAGATTCTTCATTAACAGAGATAGTAACCATTGTCTTTACACCTTCCTGTTATGCTTCTTCTACGGTTTTTTCTGGGTATGTTTCAAGTTTGTCTAGGTGGCAGTGAGTATCAATAAAGCTTGTCATCTGAGTTATAAATTAGCTAAAATAAAACGTTAATTTTTTAGGTTTTTTAAATATCCGGAGTATAACAGGAAGTTCTTTTTTCCTCTTAAAACCATTCTCAAACTGGATACAAGTCCAACACCTTGCCGCAGATTAGTCAAATGATAAACGCA
>CAYTJO010000016.1:2880-6109 GCA_964438215.1 uncultured Rhodospirillaceae bacterium | reverse complement strand
CCTGCTAAACCATAATTAGTATCATTAGCCATTTGTATAACTTCTTCATCACTAGAAAACTTTATTAATGGAGCTACTGGTCCAAATGTTTCCTCATAAAATATTTTCATATCATTTGTAACATTTGTCATTACAGTAGGTTTATAAAATTGCTTACCTGCATTATCTAATCCACCACCAGTTATTATTTTAGCACCTTTGCTTTTTGCATCACTTACATGACTTTGTACTTTTGCAACTGCAGCCATGGTAATTAATGGTCCTATTTGTGCGCCATCCTTCCTTCCATCAGAAACTTTAAGCTCTGAAGATTTTTTTGCCAACTTTTCTGCAAATTTATCATGAATTTTCTCATGTACAAATATTCTATTAGCCGAAACACATACCTGTCCACTATTGCGATATTTATTTGCCATAGCTCCTTTTACAGCTTCGTCAAGATCTGCATCCTCAAAAACTATTAAAGGAGCATGCCCTCCTAATTCCATAGAAACTTTCTTAATTGTAGAAGCAGATTTAGCTATTAAAGCTCTACCAACATTGGTAGAACCCGTAAAAGAAATTTTTCTTACATTTCTGTTGGTGCAAAGTTCATCTCCTACTTTAGCAACATCCTTTTCAGAAACAGATATTAAATTTATTACTCCCTTAGGCACACCCGCACGATTGGCTAATTCAACAAGAGCTGTTGCTGAAAAAGGCGTAGTTCCTGCTGGTTTAATTACAACTGTACATCCAGCAGCTAGAGCTGGTGCAACTTTTCTGGTAATCATTGCAGAAGGAAAGTTCCAAGGTGTAATTATTCCACATACTCCGATGGGTTGTTTAATTGTTATAATTCTTCTATCAGCTGAAGTAGAGGGTATTGTTTTTCCGTAAGCCCTCTTTGCTTCTTCTGAAAACCAATCAGTAAACCAAGATGCATACATAATTTCACCTCGGGAGTCGTTAATAGGTTTTCCATTTTCTAAGGTCATTATCAGCGCTAAATCATCTATATTTTCTAAGATTAACTGATGCCAATTCCTTATAATTATAGATCTATCCTTTCCTGATAGTTTTTTCCATCCTTCCCAAGCCTTATTTGCAGCATCCACCGCTTTTATTGTTTCTATTTTCGAGCAATTTGGCATATGACCGACTAGTGTCAAATCAGAAGGATTAAAAACATCAAAAGTTTCACTACTTTCTGAATCCAACCATTCACCTCCTATAAAACATTGCTGCCTAAATAAGTTCTTATCTTTTAATTGCATGGCTAAACCTGCTTCATCAAAATCCATAATAACCTCCAACCATAAAAAATTTAAATTTATTTTTTTTAACCAAACCTGTTTTCACCTTTTGTACCTGGAGAAACAAACCAGAACAGTAAAATAAGAAAACTGATAGCAGACAAAGTTATAGACATATTGGTTAAAATTATAGACATATTAGTGATTTTTGTAAAAAAGAAAAAGAATATTCCTAAAAACGGTAGTAATAACCACCACCCAGATTTATCTAAATCATGGAGCCTTCTGACACTGACACTAATACCAGGCAAAAATGTAATAAAAAAAACAAATAAAGAAAATGACCCTGAGCTTTTTTCAAAAATAATTTGATCTAATCTAAAAGATGCATAGGCAACAAAAAATTCAAACAATCGCCAATACCAATACTCTGCTCGGTTAGCTCTACCTTTAAATATACTATATTTTTTGAAACAAGTATTAATTACTTGAATAAAACTTATATAAAAATATAGTAAATTTTTTAAAACAAATTTTATTACTTGATAGAAGTTCATATAACTAGCTACTATTTGTAAATGAATAATACCAACATTAACACATGTATTATTAAAACCAAAATAGGTAATTTTTTAATAGAAATTAAAAATAACAAAGTAACTAAAATATTTCCTACTAATTCAAATACAAAAGATGTTATTAGTTTGTCTATTTTTAAATTAGTAGAAAAAGAGATAAACTATTTTATAGAAGGAAAAATCAATAATTTTTCCTTTTCAATTATACTTAAAGGAACTAGTTTTCAAAAAAAGGTATGGAAAGAAATTAAAAAAATTAAATATGGAAAAACTTTGTCATACTTAGATATTGCAAATAAAATCAACTCTTCGCCCAGAGCAGTTGGAAAAGCTTGTTCTAATAATAAATATTTATTTATAATTCCTTGTCATAGAGTAATTAATTCTAATGGTAATATAGGGGGATATGTAATGGGAAAAAATATAAAAAACTATTTATTAAAAATGGAAAAAAATTAATTATGGTTTCTTATTATTGCGAAAGAATTTCTGGAGATTTTTTTGGAGAACCCTATAACGCAATAACTAATATATTTTTTATAGTCTCAGCAATATTAATTTTTAAGCTTTACCGTGATTATATTTCTTCATTTTCTATTTCTTTTATAGGCTTATCATCATTTGCATTTCATACTTACCCTAATAGCATAACAGGCCTTTTAGATGTTATAGCAATAGTAGTTTTTATGTTAATATTTATTATAAAAATATATAAACAATTATTAGAATTTAAATTTTTATATTCTATGTTTATAGCAATATTATTTGTTTTAGTTTGTTTCTTCAGCGGACTAATACTTCAAAATACTATTTTAGGGGCTTCAAGTTTTTATTTTCCAATAATTTTACATCTTTTATTTTTAATTAACTATTTTAATAAAAAGAGACTTGCTTTTAATAAGTTAAAATATCTTTATTTTTCTACTATATTATTTAGTAGCTCCATAACATTAAGAATTATTGATAAGAAAATATGTAGTATTTTTCCTATAGGAACTCATTTTTTATGGCATATATTTAATGCTATTTTTTTATATTACCTTATAAAATTTTTATATTTATGCAGAAACAGATCCTCCCCAAAAAAACCATCCTAATCCTATGGCAAATAGAGAGTTTCCATAAAGAGCATGTTCTATTGACACCAAAATTAGAGACCTTGTTTTTTTGAAAGTATTAGCAAAAATAAAGCCTCCAAATATACTTAAAAGTGGGGCAACCCAATTTATTGAAAAAATATGTGCAAAACAAAAAACTATTGCGCTCGCAAGAACTAGATTTTTTTCATTTTTAAATAAACTCTCGTACCTAATAAAAAAAAATGTGCAAAATATAAACTCTTGGGGAAGTGCTGATAAAAAAGGATAAAAAACAAAAATTTTGTATAACAAATCTGCATTGTTTTTTTGAATCAAA
>CAYTJO010000016.1:0-2870 GCA_964438215.1 uncultured Rhodospirillaceae bacterium | reverse complement strand
TCAAAAATAGCTTGCTTGGAAATATATAATAAGTAAAAAGAAACAAACAAATACTTAACAAAAACCATCTAATTAAAATAATATATAAATATGCTTTATTCTCATTTAAATTTACATAAAGTATACTTTTTAAAGTAAATTTATTTCTGTAAAATATAGTCAGTATTAGAATAGAATAAATGCTTACAAACCATAAGAATAATAAAATAAACTGAGAAAATTTAAAAAAAACTATAGTTAGGGGAAACCATAAACCTAAAATAATTAATTCAAATATTTTTAAATAATTACTCATAATCATATTAACAAATCAAATCAAATAACTTATTATTATTAGTACTTTGTATAAAATATCAACATCTGCCTGTCCTCATGATTGCCCTAGCACATGTGTGCTAGATATAGAGCACGATAAAAAAAGTATTTATAAAGTAAAAGGAAATCGTCAAAATACTTATACAAAAGGAGTTATATGCTCAAAAGTATCCAGATACTCAGAAAGAACGCATAGCCATAAGAGACTTACAGTTCCTCTATTACGTGTAGGAGAAAAAGGGAAAGGAATATTTAAAAGCACATCTTGGAATAATGCGTTAAATATTATTAGTAAAAAATTAAAAAAACTTATTAAAGAGCATGGAAGCGAATCTATTTGGCCATATTTTTATGCAGGAACCATGGGGTTAGTCCAAAGAGATAGCATTAATAGATTTAGACATTATTTTAATTTTTCAGGTCAATATTCTACTATATGCAATACTTTAGCAGAAACTGGTTGGTTAGCTGGCACTGGTAGTTTAAGAGGTGCTGACCCTAGAGAAATAATACACTCTGAAAATATAGTTATGTGGGGAGGAAACCCTGCTTCTACTCAAGTTAATTTTATGAAACATGTTCAAGAAGCTAGAAAGAAAAATAATGCCTTCTTTATTGTTATAGATCCCTACCTTAATAAAACAGCCAAGCTGGCTGATATTCATATAAAAATAAGACCTGGCACAGACGGAGCATTAGCATGTGCAGTAATGCACAATATTTTAAAGTTTGAAAAAGAAGATAAAGAATATTTAAAAAGCTATACCAAGGATTTTGATCTATTATCAAAACATTTAAAAGAAAAATCCCCTGAGTGGGCTGAAAGAATTACTGGAGTGCCTAAAGAAACTATTAATAAATTTTCTAGATTATTATGTGATAAAGAACCTAGTTATTTTAGATTAGGCTATGGCTTTTCAAGACAAAGAAATGGCTCCTTTAATATGCATGCAGTGAGCTGTATACCGACGTTATTGGGATCATGGAAGCATAAAGGAGGAGGTGCTTTTTATAATAATTCAGGAATTTATAATATTAATAAAGATACTATTGAAGGTCTTAAATTTATAAATCCTAAAGTAAGAATTCTTGACCAATCTAGAATTGGTCCTGTTCTAAATAATGAAATTACAGCTTTACAAGGTGGCCACAAAGTAAAAGCTCTTTTTATACAAAATACGAATCCTTTAGTAGTAGCACCAGAGACTCTAAAAGTAAGAAGAGGTTTTAAAAGAGAAGATTTATTCGTATGTGTGCATGAACAATTTATGACAGAGACTGCCAAGTATGCTGACGTATTATTACCTGCTACTAGTTTTGTAGAACATGAAGATATTTATATATCTGGAGGCCATCAACATTTAACCTATGGCCCTAAGTTAATTAATAATATAGGAAAGTCTTGGTCAAATAATAAATTAATCAATGCATTGAGTAAAAAATTAGGTAGTAAAAATAAATGTTTTTAATTAAGTGAAAAAGAAATAATAGATATTACTTTAAAAAAATCAAATTTAGGTAGTTATATTGGTTTAAAAAAAAATAAATTTATTGATTTGCAACCATCTTTTAAAGAATCTCATTTTTTAAATGGTTATGGACACAAAGATAAAAGGTTTCATTTCTCGCCTGAATGGAAAATAGGAAATAAACAATTTAATAAAAAATACAATTTGCCTAATCACTATGATTTAATCGAAAAAAGTACAAAAAAATATCCATTCAAGCTTGTCACTGCACCTGCTCACAATTTCTTAAATAGTTCCTTTACAGAATTAGATACATCTCAAAAAAAAGAAAAAAAACCTACCATTAAAATACATCCTAGTGACTTAAAAAAATTAAAATGTAAATCTGATGAAATAGTCATTATTGGAAATAATAGAGGGAAGTTGAGAATTCACGCTGAAGAATTTTTAGGGGTATTACAAGGAACTACAATAGTAGAAGGAATATGGCCTAATGAGTTTTTTTTGGATAACTTAGGAATAAACACATTAGTAGGAGCAGATAGTCCTGAACCTGCAGGAGGTGCAGTTTTTCATGATGTAGCTATTTGGATTAAGAAATTAGCTTAGTTCTATTTCTTATGAAGTCATTACTAACATATTTTTTATCTTTCCAATTTACACTTTTGTATCCATTTTCAGTATGATTAGCAACACTGTGAAAACAAGAATTTTGTAAAATATTTATACTTCCGTTCCAGTTTTTAAATCCTTCTTCAATTACTTTAAAATATTTTACAGTTGGTGCTGCGTATTCATACTTTTTATTCATTTTATAAAACATTATTTCCCTAACATTTCCTTCAATTTTTTTTTTTATTTTAGTTTTATTATAAACAAGAGGATATTCCTCATAAATATCTAAGAGTTTCTCACACGACTTAGTAATTTCATAAAGTCCCATTAAACTTATACTTCCTGATTTTTTTTCTAAATCTGCTACACCCTTAAAAACTAATTCCCAGCCATCTAGATAAATATAACAAATAGGATAAGAATTAGGACACCTTTTTTTTCATTTGCTTGATGTTTAAATTAGATCCGTAC
>CAYTJO010000015.1:0-12585 GCA_964438215.1 uncultured Rhodospirillaceae bacterium | reverse complement strand
TTTAAAATTAATTGAGTAGTTTTTTAATTCGTTTTTATGTTTTTCTTCTTGTCTAGCTTCAAAATAAGATTTTGCAGCAAGGATGCCAGAGCTTATTGCCGTATGAGTCCCTTTGATTTTAAGTACATTTAGGGTTCCTGCTTCACATCCTAGCATGACTCCCCCTGGAAAGCTTACTTCCGGTAAAGATTGAAACCCTCCCTCATTTAAAGCTCTAGCACCATAAGATATTCTTTTTCCATTTTTTAAATAATTGGATATTTTAGGGTGTAATTTAAAGTTCTGAAATTCTTTATAGGGACTTAAATAAGGATTCTCATAATCTAGCCCAACCACAAAACCAATGGAGACAATATTTTCAGTTAGTTTATATAAAAATGATCCACCATAAGCGTTATTATAAAGTGGCCATCCTATGGTATGAATAACTGATCCTAATGGTAAGTTATTGTCATTTATTTCACAAAGTTCTTTAATTCCAATCGCGTAAGTTTGAAACTTATTTTTTTTGTACAAACTAAATTTTTTAGATAGTTGTTTTCCCAAATGGCCTCTACATCCCTCTGCAAAAAATGTTTGATTAGCTTTTAAGGCTATTGCGGGTTCATAAAGACTAGAATGTTCTCCATGTTTTGTAACTCCTTTTTCTCCGCTTAGCACACCTATTACTTTTTCATTATTATCATAAATAATCTTCTTTGCAGTAAATCCTGCAAAAATATCAACTCCAAGACTTTCTGCATGTTGAGCCATCCATTTGCATAAATTGCCTAAGCTTATGATAAAATTATTATCATTCTTCATTTCCCTTGGTAAAATAAAGTTTGGCAACTTAATATAATTATTTTTTGTTAAAAAAATAAAATCTTCTTTTTCAACTTTAGTATTAATTGGAGCATTTAATTCTTTCCAATTAGGTAAAAGCTCATTTAAAGAACTTGGTTCTAATATTGCTCCTGATAAGATATGGGAACCTACTTCTGCACCTTTTTCTATTATACAAACTGATATATCAGATGAAAGTTGTTTTAATTTTATTGCTGCAGATAGTCCTGCTGGGCCTGCTCCTACAATAACTACATCATAATTCATTTCTTCGTAAGTCATAATTTAAGAATAGTATTTATAAAAATTTTTGCAATTTTTTTAACAAAGTTTTGTGAATAGTAAGGTTATTAGATGCACAAACAGTGTCATTGGAACCTATCTTTCTCCCATCCCAAGTTGTTATTATTCCGCCAGCCATTCTAATTATTGGTTCAACAGCAGCTATATCCCATATATTAATATCTCTCTCTATGACAGCATCAACAATTCCTTCAGCACATCTTAGGTAGCCCATGACATCAGTTCCCCATCTTACAAAATTAAATTTCTTAAATAAGTTCTCATTTAAATCATTAAAATTTTCAAACATGTTTGGGTCAGTGCAGGTTAAAGTAGCATCTGATAAATCTGTAATATTAGATGTACTGATTTTTTTTTTATTTAAAAATGATGTATTATGACTATTCCAATATCTTTCCTTTAATATTGGTTGATCTACTAGACCTAATATAATATTTTCTTTGTATTTTAAAGAAATCATAAAACCAAAAAGTGGTATACCTGATGCAAAGGCTTTGGTTCCATCTATAGGATCAATTATCCAAGTAAAATCTGAACCACTATCACTAAAGCCTTTTTCTTCTCCTAGTATATTATGTTTGGGGAATTTTGAAGAAATTAGTTTCCTAACTATATCTTCAACCATAATATCAATATTGGTAACTAAATCTTTTCTGAGTCTAGAATTTTTTTGACTTTTCTCTACCTCTTGAGATTTATAGTATTTTATTAGAATTTTGCTTGCTGTATCCGCGAGATGATGAGCAAAAGATAAGTACTTTTTATTTTCCAAATTCATTATATTATAAATTAATTATATTTATAAAAATATGCCATTAGTTCATAAATACAAATTATTTTTTTTAAAGCTTTTTATCACTTTGCTTGCAAGTATGATTTTTTCTTGTTCAGGAAATAAGGAAAAAGAAATACCATATGAAGAAAGAAACTTAAATATTATATATAACAGCGCATTAATAAAGCTCAAAAATAGAGATTTTGAAGAAGCAGTTTATGAATTTGATGAAGTTGAAAGACAACATCCATACTCAGTTTGGGCAAGAAAATCTATACTAATGTCATCATATGCTAGTTATAAAAATAGAGATTTTATAAAAGCAGAAATTAATATAAAAAGATATATTAGCCTGTATCCTGCCTCTGATTTAGGACCTTATGCTCAATATCTTTTAGGAATGTGCTATTTTGATCAAATAATAGATGATAAAAGGGATCAAACTTCTGTTAACAATGCATATCAGACCTTTAGTTTAATATTAGATAGGTACCCTAATACTTCTTATGCTAAAGATTCATATTATAAAATTATTTTTTTAGAAGACATACTGGCTGCTAAAGAATTAAATATAGGAAAAACTTACTTATCATTAAAAAAATATATAGCAGCAATTAAAAGGTTTAAATATATAGTTAACAACTACCAAACAACTTCTTTTGTTCCTGAGGCATTACATAGACTAGTAGAAATTTATTTAATATTAGGTGTTAATGAAGAGGCATTGCTTAATGCTAGAGTATTAGGTCATAATTTTCCTGATAGCAAATGGTATAAGTATAGTTACAACTTATTGAAAGAAAATAAACTTTTAAATAAATGATAAAATTTATTTTTATTAAAAATATAGTTTTGATAGAAACTCTGAAAATTAACTTTGAGGAAGGATTAACAGTATTTTCTGGAGAGACTGGAGCAGGTAAGTCAGTTTTATTACAATGTTTAAGTTTGGCTACAGGAAGAAGGTCAGATATAAGTTTTCTTAGGAAGGGAGCAAGTGAAGGCAGCGTAAGTGTTGAATTTAACATAAAAAATAACTTTGTTTTAAAAGAAGAGCTAAGCCAACTAGGCATAAGCTATGATAACAATCAAATTTTTTTAAGAAGAGTGTTATATAAAGATGGAAAAAGTAAAGCTTTTATAAATGATAATCCAGTAACAATAGGACTTCTTCAAAAAATTGGATCAGCTTTGATAGAAATTCATGGTCAAAATGAAAAAATAGGACTTCTAGATCCTAGATCACACATGAGACTTTTAGATAGATATGGTAATCATCAAGATTTACTTTTAGATATAAAAAAGAAATATCATGATTATATAAAACTTTCTCAGATTCATGCAGAAGCTAAAGAGTTGAATGAAAATAAAGAAAAATATGCAGAGAAACTTAAAAATAATATAAGTTTGATAAAAAAATTAGATATAAAAGAGGATGAAGAAAAAACATTAAAAGCGAAAAAATCTTTTCTCATGCAACATGAGAAAATATTTAATGTGATAAATAATATCTATTTTTTGCTTAATGATGAAAATAATAGTTTAAATAATGATTTATCAAGTAATGCTGCGAAGTTAGATAGTATAATTGATAAAGAAGATAAAATTGAAGAACTTAAGCAAATTAATGATTCAATAAATCACATATTAATAGAAGCTAAAGAAGTAATTAATAATATTAAAACTATTAGAGAAAATTATCATTTTGATCAGAAAGAATTAGAAGAAATAGAGCAAAGACTGTTTGATATAAATAATTTAGCCAGAAAGTTTAAAGTTGAACCATCATCCCTCAAAGAAACTTTGCATGATTTTGAACAAAACTATACTAATTTGGATAATGAGTCTCAGAAGATAGTTGAAATTTATAATAAGCTTAAAAAAGCTAAGTTAAGTTTTCAGGATGCATGCAGAAAACTCTCGTCAACAAGAATGATAGCATCTAGAGAACTAGAAAATGATATAAATAAAGAGCTTAAGCCTTTAAAGTTAATTGATGCAAATTTTAAAGTTGAAATTTTAGCTAGAGAAGAAGATGATTGGAATAAAAATGGGTCAGAATTAGTAAGGTTTTTAGTTAGATTAAATAGGGGTACTAAAGAGGCAGAAATTCATAAAATTTCATCAGGTGGAGAGTTATCTAGATTGATGTTAGCAATTAATTTAGTCTTAGCTAAAAGTATTATGCCTAAAACATTAGTTTTTGATGAGGTTGATAGTGGAGTAAGTGGAGTTGTTGCTGACTCAGTTGGTGCAAGATTATCTGAATTATCAAGTCTACAACAAGTTTTGGTAGTAACGCATTTACCTCAAGTAGCATCAAGAGGAAAAAATCATTATAGATCATTTAAATTTTACAATGAAACAAATGCTTTTACTGGAATAGAAAAACTTAACAAAGAAAAAAGAGTCGAGGAAATAGCTAAAATGATTTCTGGTGAATTAGTTACAGAAGAGGCTATTGAGGTTGCAAATCAACTTTTAAATGAAAAATAAAATAAAAATGAAAAACAAAACCCTTGTAAAGATAAAAATGAATGAGCTGGTTAATAAAATTAACTATCATGATGAATTATATTATAAAAAAAATTATCAAGAAATTTCTGACGAAGAGTATGATAAATTAAGAAGAGATTTACTGGAGTTAGAAAAAAAAAACCCTAAAGAAAAGTTAAAAAAAAGTCCAAACAAAAATGTTGGAAAAATTGATAGTTATCAATTTAAAACTATTAATCATCTTTCCCCAATGTTGTCATTAAACAATGCTTATAATAAAGATGAGGTGAGAAACTTCTATGACAAGACTTTAAATTTATTAAATAAAAGATTTAATATTATGGCTGAAACCAAAGTTGATGGTCTTTCTGCCTCTTTAAGATATGAAAATAGAAAATTAAAAATTGGATTGACCAGAGGTGATGGAACTAAAGGTGAAGATATAACTAGAAATTTAGATTTTGTAGAAGGAATAAAAAAGACTCTTTCAATTGATTTTCCCAAAAATATAGAAATTAGGGGAGAGATTTTTATGAAAAAAAATATTTTTGAAGAATTAAATAAAAAAAGAAAAATGCAAGGACTATCTCTCTTTTCTACACCTAGGAATGCAGCTGCTGGATCTGTTAGACAACTAGATCCAGGGATAGCTAGAGATAGAAAGCTAAGTTTCTATGGTTATACTATAATAGGAGATAAAGAGTTTTTTGGTAATTCTCTAAATAAAATTAGAGAAATATTATTAAAATACAACTTTTCTTTAAACCACCCTTCTAAACTTTGTAAAAGCTTTGAAGAGATGATTAAATTTTATGAAAAAGTTAGTAATATGAGGAATTTATTAGACTATGATATTGATGGTATTGTTTATAAATTAGATTCTATTGAAGAACAAAAAAAACTAGGAGAATCAAGTAGATGGCCGAGATGGGCTTTAGCTCATAAGTTTCCTGCTGAAAATGCTATTACTACTATAGAAGATGTATCTTTTCAAGTAGGTAGAACAGGAGTAATAACACCTGTTGCAATACTTAAAGAAGTCGTAATTGGTCGTGTAAAAATTAATAGGGCTACATTGCATAATCAAGATGAAATTAGAAGGCTAAATCTATCACTTGGAGATAAGATAAGCATCCAAAGAGCAGGAGATGTAATACCTAAAATTACTAGTGTAGTAAAAAAGTCTGGTAAATCTGCTAGAATACAATTTCCAGAATTCTGTCCTAGCTGTGGAAGCAAACTTCAAATACTTGGAAACGAGGCTGCTATAAAATGCATTAATTATAGAAATTGTAAAGAACAAAAAATAAATAGTTTGATGCATTTTGTTTCTAGAAACGCTTTTGATATTTCAGGTCTAGGTGATAAACAAATTAGAATATTTTGGGAAACAAGCTTTATCAGAAACTTTTATGATATTTTTTTATTAGAACAAAAAGTAATTAAAAGAGAAATTATTTTAAAAGATATAGAAGGTTTCGGAGAAAAAAGTATTTCTAATCTATTGAGTTCTATTAATTCTAGCAAGTATATTAGTTTTGATAGATTTATTTACTCATTGGGAATTAGACATGTAGGAATGGGAGTCGCTCATACGATTTCTCGTAAATTTAATGATTTTGATAAATTTTTAAATTACTTTTTAGAGTCTAATTACAAAGAAAATATTGATGGTGTTGGTGATGTAATAATTAATAGCATTAGAAACTATCTAAAAGAAGTAGAAAATTTACAACAAATCCAAAAACTGTTAAGAGTAATAAGAATTAAGTATGAGGTAAATATAAATCATAAATTTTCAAACAAGGTTATAGTAGTAACAGGTTCTTTTAAAGAGTTTTCAAGAAAAACTATTGAGCAAAAGCTTATTCAGATGGGAGCTAAAATCTCCTCTAGTATTACTAGAAAAACAGATTTTCTTTTTTGTGGGAAAGATCCAGGTAGTAAACTAGATAAAGCCATAAAACTTAATATAAAAATTATAACTTCTTCAGAGGTTGAAGATGAAATTAATAATTCAAAGTTTTAGTATACCAAAGCAACTCATCAAAAAATAAATTAAACCTTTTCTCAGCGTCTAGTTTATCCAAAGGAGATCCTTTTTTATCAAAAAAATCTGAGACTTTTGGTTGGTACATTCCAAACTTTATAGGAGGACAACCTAATTGAGAAAGCATTGCTCTTAAAGGGCTCTGCACTCTTATTCCTGCAAAGTCACCACTAGAATATGTGCAAACACAAGAAGGCTTTCTATTAAACTCAGAGTAATAATAATTAAAAATATTTATTAGTGCTGGAGGTGGCATATGATTATATTCAGCGCTAACAATGACAAATGCGTCAGACTTGTTTAAAATTTTTTGTACTTTTTTTATATTCTCAGGAGTTTTTAACTTTTCAAAATCAGCATATCTTTTATCTAACAATGGAAGTTTTACCACTAGAGGATCAATAATAAAAGATTTATGTCCCTTGTTTTTAATTTGCGTGTTAATGTACTCAGCGAATCTAATCCCAAGCCTTTTTTTTCTAGTTGAACCATAAAGGATAGCAAAATTAAACTTAATTTTTTTTATATTTCTTTGCACTGTTTTTCCAACCACTTTCTTTCTAAATCCTTTAAATGGGGAGCTATATTTTTTATAACATTTTTATGATAATTGTTTAACCATTTCTTTTCGTCAAAATTTAAAAGTTTGATATTTATAAGATCTTTTTCATAAGGAACTAGAGTAAGTGTTTCAATAGTTAAAAATTTTCTTTTATTAAACTTTATTCCTTTTGTAAATACTAAGTTTTCAATTCTTATTCCATATTTTCCATTTTTATATAATCCTGGTTCATTAGAAAATATCATTCTTTCTTTTAGGGGTGATGTATTTTTAAGAGAAATACTAAAAGGACCTTCATGTACATTAAGACAAAACCCAACTCCATGGCCCGTACTATGTGCAAAGTCTTCGCCAATGTCCCAAAGTTTTTTTCTAGCAACTGTATCTAAAAAAGAGCCAGGAGTTCCGGAAGGGAATTTACATATATTTACACCTATATGACTTTTTAATACTGTAGTATAATCAAATATAATTTCTTTAGACACAGATCTGCTTCTAGTTATAGTCCTTGTTACGTCAGTAGTACCACAAAAATATTGTCCTCCACTATCTAATAATAAAATATCATTTTTTTTAATTTTTTTATTTGTTAAATTATTAGGCTGATAGTGGATAATTGCTCCATTTTTTCCTGCACCTGCTATAGTAGGAAAAGAAGTACAAATAAAGTCTTTGTTTATATGACGAAAACTGTTTATTTTATCTACTACATCTAATTCAGATAAAGTTCCTTGATAACTTTTATACCAATATAGGAATTTACACATAGCTATTCCATCAAGTATATGTGCTTGTCTGGAGCACTTTATTTCAGTTAAATTTTTAATTGATCTGTAAAATAATAGAATATCATTTTTGATTAATAAATTTTTTGTAACTTTTTTTAACAAGTGATAATTAAATAAAGATATTTTATTTTGATCTATAATAATTTTAGATTTTTTAGAGCACTGTCTTTTTAGTATTTCACTTAGCTCACTTGTATTATAGAGTTTTGTGTTTTTTGTAAATTTTTGTATAGTTTTCTCAGTTATGTTTTTATTTTCAAAAAAAATTTTTTGATCATTTTTACTTATTAAGGCACTGCAAAAAGCAATCGGAGTATGAGGTAGATCATTTCCTCTTAGATTATTTAACCATGCAATAGATTCACTGTCTTGAGTGAAAATATAATCAGCATTTTCTCTTAAAAGGTATGCACAAGTTTTTTCTATTTTTTTTGTGCTATTTTCACCAGTATATTTTTTTGATAGAAAAAAATATTTTTTTTTATTTTGAACACAAAGTTTTCTATGCCACAACAGATCAATTAAATTATTATTTATGGTTTTAATTTTTAAAGGGGTTTTAGAAATTGCTTTTTTTAATTAATTATATTCATATAGACTAATAGTCTAGCTTTTAATTACAATTTTTTTAAATTTAGCATGATTTTTTTCAATATAATCAAAAGGTTTTACTTCAGAAATATTTATAATTTTACATTCTAAATTTTTTGTTTGTTGTTTTGCTTGTAAAATATATCTTCCATCAGTAAATAGGTATAGTTTTTTATTAGTTACTAATAATGATCCTGCAGAACCAGAAAAACCACAAATCCATCTTAATCTTTCTTTGTTATCAGGAACATATTCAGACAAATATTCATCATTGTGTGGAACAATATAAATATCTATAAAATATTTTTTCATAAGTTTTCTTAAGTTGGATATATTTTTTTTGATATTTTTATTAATCATTTTTAATTAAATATTCTTTCTTTACTTTCTTAAGGTTTGTTTTAGAAAAAGCAACTTCAGCATTATAATGCCATAGCCAAATTTTTGATGAAAAACTTTGTCTCCTACTAAAAAAATATCTTCAATATTTTGGTTATTTTTATAAGTGATTACATTTTCATTTTCGATTAGCATACCCTTATTACTTTCTGAGTCAAAAAAAAGATTGGTTGTCAAAATATTTTTTTTGGGTAATTCTTTTAAAAATCTTGATGGCGTAGAAAAAATCCAATTTCCGTGAATGTACCTTGTATTTGCATATAAAATCCAAACTCTTTTTTTAGCTCTAGTTATACCTACATATGCAAGTCTTCTTTCCTCTTCTAATCCTTCTTGAGAACTTTCATCTAATGATCTTCTGTTGGGAAATATTTCTTCTTCCCATCCAGGGAGGAAGATATGGTCAAATTCTAAGCCTTTAGCTGCGTGCAGGGTAAGTATGTTTACTGAGTCTCTATTATTGCTAATGCTATTGTCCATTACTAACTGAATATGTTCTAAAAAGCTAGCTAGATTATCAAAATCTGAAACAGCAGCAACTAATTCTTTTAGGTTTTCTAACCTTCCTTCAGCTTCAACAGATTTATTGTTTTGCCACATTTCAACATACCCTGACTCTTCTAAAACTAGTTCTACTAAATCTGAAGTAGATAATTCTTTTCTTTTTTGCTTCCAGCTATCCAGTGAGATAAAAAACTTCCTTATGCTTGCAGAAGTTTTAACATTAAAATGATTGTTTTCAGAAAGATTTTTGCAGCTTTCTAATAATGAGATATTATTCCTTCTAGCATTAGTTTCTATATCCAATAAAGATTTAGTTCCTAAACCTCTTTTGGGAACATTTATTATTCTCTCAAATGCTAAATCATCAAAATCACTTGATACCAACCTTAGGTAGGCCATTGCATCTTTAATTTCTAGTCTTTCATAAAATTTAGTACCGCCAATAATTTTATATGGTAATCCTATTTTTATGAATCTGTCTTCAAAAAACCTTGTTTGATATGTGGCTCTAAATAAAATTGCGATAGAAGATAATTTTTTTCCTTTTGTATATAGTTTTTCAATTATGTCGCTGACAGACACAGCTTCCTCTTCACTATTTGAAATATTAATTATTTTTATTTTTTCTCCAGCATTCTCTTTAGTCCACAGGTTTTTTCCTAATCTAGCTTTATTGTTTTTTACTAGTCCATTTGCTGCTTCTAAAATATTTCCAGTTGATCTGTAGTTTTCTTCTAACTTTATTAATTTAGTATTTTTAAAGGTATCACCAAATTTTAGAATATTTTTTACTTCTGCACCTCGCCAAGAGTAAATGGATTGATCATCATCTCCAACAGCACAAATATTTTTATATTTTTCAGTTAATAACTTGAGCCAGGTATGTTGACATATATTGGTGTCTTGATATTCGTCTACAAGAGTATATTTAAACTTTTCTTGATAGATGGAAAGGACTTCAGGGTTACTTTTAAAAATATTTATATTTTGTAGAAGTAAATCTCCATAATCTACGACATTTAAAGTCTGGAGCCTATCTTGATAAGTTCTGTAAATTTTTTTTCCTTTTACATTTCCTAACTCTTGATCATCTGGAGCGTCTTCAGGATTAAGCGCCTTATCTTTCCATCTTTGTATAATATTATGTAAAAGTCTTGCAGGCCATCTTTTTTCATCAACATTATGATATGATAAGGCTTGCTTAACTAATCTAATTTGATCATCAATATCAATAATAGAGAATTGCTTTTTAAGCCCTACTAATTCAGGATGTTTTCTTAAAATTCTAGCACCCATAGCGTGAAAAGTTCCTATCCACCAACCATCTGTTTCGACTTTGAGCATTTCCTCAACTCTTTGTTTCATCTCGCTTGCGGCTTTATTAGTAAAAGTAACAGTTAATGTCTCAAATGGATGAGCAAGCTTTTTTTGTAAAATATTCGCTAGTCTTGTTGTTAAAACTTTTGTTTTTCCTGTTCCTGCTCCTGCTAGAATTAAAAGAGGACCTGAAGTTTCTAAAACAGCTTTTTTTTGATTTTCGTTAAGTGATTCTAGGAAATTTAATGACAATGCTTAATTTTAATGAAGTGTTTAACCAGTAAGAAAAATACTCATCAGTACTAGTAAGATTGCAATAATTACGCATCCCTTTATTGTGAAATCAATAAAACCTTTCCATGTTCTTTTATGATCTTCTAAATATTTTTTTTCATTATATGACATTTTAAACCTTACAAATAATATATTTATAACATACGAAAGTTTAAAATGAAAAACAATCTCAATTTATAAAATATATACACAAAATATGTATAGAAATGTTTTTTAGTATATGTTAGCAATAATTATTAATAAATGTTTAATTTTTTTATAATTAGGAAGAATTTTAGTTTTAGTACCCTATATCAATAATATTAACCTTAAAAAGGTAGAAATGAAAATAATTAAAAGCATCAATAAATATATATCTTTAACAATTTTCTCTTTCTTGTTGTCTTTTTTTTGTAATGCTAATGAGACTGAGCTTGGCGTTCCTACAAATTGGGGAATAGATTTACAAAACCCTATAACTGATGTCGCACAAAATGTTTATGATTTACATGTTTTTGTTAATATTATTATAACTTTAATAACATTATTTGTTTTAGCCTTGCTAGTATGGGTATGTTTTAGGTATTCAGAAAAAAACAATAAGAGTCCATCTAAGACCGTACATAATACTATAATAGAAATTCTATGGACAGCTATTCCTGTTTTAATATTGGTTGTAATTTCAATTCCTTCTTTTAAATTACTTTATAAGCAAGACGTGATTCCTGAACCAGACTTAACAATTAAAGCAATAGGCTATCAATGGTATTGGGGATACGAGTATCCAGACCATGGAAACTTTGCATACGAAGCATTTATGTTGCAAAGTGAAGATGAAGTTGAAGATAATAAGCCTTTTAAAAGAATGTTAACTACAGATACAAAAGTAGTTGTACCTGTAAATAAAATTGTAAGGGTTCAAGTTACTGCGGCTGATGTTTTACATAGTTGGGCCGTTCCAGCCTTGGGAGTAAAAACTGATGCTATTCCAGGGAGACTAAACGAGACATGGTTTAAGGCAGATAAAACTGGGATTTTTTACGGAATGTGCTCAGAACTATGTGGTGTTAATCACCAATCAATGCCAATTGAAATTCATGTTGTTACAGATAGTGAATTTACAGCATGGGTAGCGGAATCTCAAAAAAAATATGCTAATAACAACGAAATTTTAGAAATTTCGTCTAAATAAAAAGGAGCTTTATTAATGGTATCAACAGTAATTGAACATGAACATGATCATCATATAAAAGGTTGGAAAAGATGGGTTTTTTCAACTAACCACAAGGATATTGGGTCTATGTATCTTATTTTTGCAATAATAGCAGGAATTATTGGTGGAGCAATGTCATTAATTATGAGAACAGAGTTAGCAGCTCCTGGCGATGGTATTCTAAATGGAAACTACCAAATGTATAATGTACTTACAACAGCTCATGGCCTTATTATGATTTTCTTTATGATCATGCCAGCCATGATAGGAGGCTTTGGTAATTGGTTCGTTCCTATTATGATTGGAGCCCCTGACATGGCATTCCCAAGAATGAATAATATTAGTTTTTGGTTATTAGTGCCAGCTTTTATTCTATTAATGGCTAGTCCGTTTGTTCAGGGAGGAGCCGGAACAGGATGGACTATTTATCCTCCATTATCAAGTGTTGTTGGACATTCTGGTCCAGCCGTAGACATGGCAATTTTAAGT
>CAYTJO010000014.1:12306-12607 GCA_964438215.1 uncultured Rhodospirillaceae bacterium | reverse complement strand
AAAAAACGTCTATAGGTATTCCTCCTCTTGGCGCGAAGTATCCAGCTATTCTGAACCAAACAGGTCTCATACTTTCAAATAAGTCTTCTCCTATTTTCATTACAGCTTCTTCATGAAAAACACCATGGTTTCTATATGATTGAATATATGTTTTTAATGATTTAGATTCCACTAACCAGTTCTTAGGAACATAATCTATAATTAAAATTCCAAAGTCTGGTTGCATAGTTACTGGACATATTGATGTAAACTCAGAAACAGAAAACCTAACACTATATTTAAACTTCTTATTTAAATTTTT
>CAYTJO010000014.1:7067-12296 GCA_964438215.1 uncultured Rhodospirillaceae bacterium | reverse complement strand
AATAATGGTGTTTTTACCTAAAACTTTATTGTTATTGGTCATATTTTTTTAAATCATCAATATTTTATATTATGAATATATACTATTACAAAGTACATAAAAACTTTATATTAAATAATAATTTTAATTAAGTATGTTTGATAAAAATAAAAGAAAATTTCTTTTTTGCTGTTGTTCAATACCAATTTATTTTAATACAAAGTTTTTATTTTCTGATAGTGACCACGATTATCTCTTAAAGGGCCCACTAGCAGGTAGTTTGTATTATACTAAAAATAAACCTGGCAGATGGAAAAATGTCTTAGCGTCTCATATTCCTATTATTGAAATAAAATCCAACTTTTTAGAAGTTACCACTCCTCATGAAATGAAAGGCTTTGAGCATTTTATTCTAAAACATATTATTTTGGATAAAACATTTAATATTATTTCAGAAAAAAAATTTGATCCTGCTAAAGATAGAGCCTACTCGAAGCATAACATATCTGGTTATAGTGAAAATTTATTTGTACTAAGTATTTGTAATCTTCATGATACTTGGCTTGAGCCTGTAAAATTATACTAATTCAATGCTACATAAAAATATTAAGTTGCATATATTAACATTCTTTTTTTTATCATCCTTCATACTAAGTAGTTGTTTACTTTCTTCACCTTTAGACGAAAAATTTTTACTTTCTTCTTATGTAAGAGGTATTCCTTTAGCAGAAGGAACAGTTTCTATTAAATTAAAAGAAAACAAGTACTCTTTAAAAGTAAATGCTTCATCAGTTGGACTCTTTTCTATAATTCTTGATTGGAATCAAACTATTAAATCATTTGGGACAATAAAAAATAATAACTTTATTTCTTATAGATATCGTTCATCAGATAATAGAGGAAACAAAAGTGGTCATATGGAAATAAATTTTAAAAACATGCCTCCTCAAATTATATCAGCACAACCAGATCCTAGGGAAGACCCAAGAAGAGTAATAAACAGTAACTTTCTATTAGATGTAAATGATCCAGCAGCTGGGATATTTAATTTAGCTTTTGATCAATGTATAAATACTGTTAAAATCTATGATGGAAAAAGAAGGTACAATATTAAAATTTTAAAAAAGGAAGCATCTATTCTAACAAATTCATTTTTAAGTAAAAATAGTATAAAAACTTACAAATGTAATTATGAAATTGAAAGGATTTCCGGTTATACTAAGAAAGAGTTAGAAAGATTTCCTAAGCAAGGAGAAATTTGGATTAAAAAACATCAGGAATTAAATTTTTTTTATCCTGTAAAAATACAAATAAAAACTAAATGGGGAAATTTTTTATGTTTTATAAAGGAAAGGAGAATATAAATTGAAAGCTATAATTTGTAATGAATGGTGCAAACCAGAAGATTTAAAAATATTAGAAGTAGAAAATCCTGTTCTTGATTCTAACTCAGTTAGAATTGAAGTGGTAGCTGCTGGTGTTAATTTTCCAGATGTTTTAATAATTCAGGGAAAGTATCAATATAAGCCTGAGTTTCCTTTTTCTCCTGGATCTGAAGTAGCTGGAGTTGTTATAGAAATTGGAGAAAATGTAACTGATATAAAAGTAGGAGATAGGGTAATGTCTGTGACAGGACACGGAGCTTTTGCAGAACAAATTTGTGTTGAATCTAACAAAGTTACTGTAATACCTGAAAATATGGATTTTATTACCGCCGCAGGAGTGAGTTTAACATATGGAACTTCTTCATACGCATTATTTCAAAGAGCATCAATAAAAAAAAATGAATTTGTGTTAATACATGGTGCTACAGGTGGAGTTGGTCTTTCAGCTCTAGAAATATCAAAAGCTATGGGTGCTAAAGTCATTGCTACAGCAAGTACAGATGAAAAGCTAAGTATTGCTAAAGAATATGGCGCTGATTATTGTATTAATTATTCCAAAGATAAATTTAAAGACAAAGTTAAAGAAATAACTAATAAAAAAGGAGCTGATATTATTTATGATCCTGTCGGAGGAAATGTCTTTGAACAATCTCTTAGATGTATTGCTTGGGATGGCAGATTATTAGTTATTGGTTTTGCATCAGGAACAATAGCAAATGCTCCTACTAATCTTCCATTATTAAAAAACTGTTCAATTGTTGGAGTATTTTGGGGAGCATGGAGAGAAAGACACCCAGAAGGTCATAATGAAAATATGAAAATAATCCTTAAATGGTGGGAAGAAAAAAAAATAAAGCCACGTACTTCCAAGGTTTTTAATTTAGAAGATACCAAGGATGCGTTATATGCTTTAATGAACAGAGAAATAATTGGTAAAGCTGTAATAAAAATAAAGTAAAAATTAAAACTTTAACCTTTGAAAAACTATTTCATCATAATTGATAGTTAAATTAGCTTTTTTAATAAATTTTGCTAAATCATGGTTATTTTGCGATGCTTTGTAAAGAGCCTCTACTATAACTATAATATGCTTTTCAGGGAAATTATGATTAGCATTCAAAAACATATTTTTAAAAGTATAAAGAGTCTTTGAATGCTCTAGCAGATCTTTAAAAATAGTTGGTTCATTCTCTTGTAAATTAACTAAGAATTTATTTGATACCACAGCTAGAGGTATTTGGTTAGTACTTAATAAATCTGTTAATCTCTCGGAATCTCTAGCTCTTGCAACCTTAGCTTTTGCCTCTGGTAAAAATTCATCAAATATACTGGCTAAGTTTTTTGTAAATTCAAATGCACCATTATCTGTTTTTGAACACATAAGAAGCATATGCATTTGTCTATATACTTCATGTTGGCCCCAAGGAGCATGTCCACTAAATAACAGCGCGAAAGCTAAAACAATTAACTTAAATTTAAATATAATATTCATATGTAGTTCGGAGATATATTTCTATATACCCGAAGTTTATTTATTATTTAGATTCTGTTCTTATCAAATACGTCTAAATTTAAAACGGCTGTTATAACATAGTTAGGAACATCAACAACTTGTCCAACTCTTAAGTCTGCAGCTACAGAACATAAAATGTAAGCCTGTTCTCTTGATAAACCATGTTCATCTACGATATAGTCTATCATTTGCAAAAGTGCATGTCTGGCTGCAAGAGTTAATGATTCAGATAAAGCTGCTAAATTAGTAATTTTTTCACCACCTAAATACTTATAATAAATTAATTCTGCCCCCGGATCTTTCAAAGGAATTCCAACTGTTTGATAAAATTTGGTTGGTTCAATGTCTCTAATTTCATCATTTCCTTTAGTAGCAGGCATAACCATTTTTCTACCTTTTCTTTTAAGAACTTTAGTTCTTACTTTTACTATTGCTCCCATTTCTACAGCTGTACCAGATACTTCACCATCACCTTGAGCATAATGAACGTCACCTGCAAATAATCCACATCCGTCTATAAAACAAGGAAAAATAATCTTCGTACCTACTTGCATCTGTTGAACATCCATATTACCACCATTCTCTCTAGGTGGGATGGTCCTTAAGCAGTCATCCTTATGTTTACCATTCTCTCCACAAACATCTGCTGGTAGAGCAAATCCTGGATCTGGAGTAAGCACAACACCGCCTGCTGCTGCTAAATCAGCTTCTCTTTTTTTCCAACTATTAACTTCTTCAATTCCCGGAAGAACTCCAATTGAACCAGGAAAAGCCTCGTATGGTACTGTAATTCCTGGCATATCTTCTGAAACTGCTCCAATTCTAGTTAGCTTCCAATTAACAATGTAGGGATCTGTAAAAACATCTCTTAAAAATCCAAAACCTGGAACTATTACAGTATAACCGTACTCATCAGGAACTATATCAAGCAATTCAACTTCTAAAGCATCCCCTCTCCTGGCTCCCTTTATATAGACTGGTCCTGTCATTGGATGTACTTCACCCAAGTTAAAAGTAGGAACATCCTCAGCTACTGCATCAAAACTATAATTACTGTCAAGTGCATCACGTGTATGAATAACAATTACATCTCCTGGTTTTGCTTGCGCAACAGGCTTAATTGCTGGATGGTATCTATTAAAACAGTTTTTGTCATCTTTACAATGATCCCCTGTTTTAGTTACCTCTACAATATTCTTCCATTTTGAGTCAGTAGTATCAGCACTCAAATTAAAAGAAAGAATAAATATAGATATTAATGTTATTATTAATCTATTCATATTAACTCCTTATTAAAAAATTAAATTTATCCTAGTAACTTATAAATCAACTTATGTTCATATTATAAATCATTTTGTATTTATATTATAGTATAAAATACAAACCTTAGTATAATGAAAACAAAAAAGGAGATATAAAAAGTGATAAAATTTTTAAAAAATTATTTTTTTATTTTAATTTTAACAATTAGCTTAAATTTAAAGGCTAAAGATGAAATTAAGATTGGCATATCAACCTTTTTATCAGGTGGAGCTGCATCAAGCTTTGGTATTCCCCTTAAACAAGGGTTAGAATTCATTTTCAAAGCAATAAATGATGGAACAGTACCTCCTCCATATAATACCCCTGGAATAGGAGGAAAAAAAGTATCATTTTTTTTTATTGACGAAAGTGGAGGATCTACTAAACAAGTTACAGAATTCAGGAATATGGTTCAGAGAAAAAAAGTTGACGTCGTTATGGGATATATTTCGTCAGGAGACTGTTTAGCTATTCCTTCAGTAGCAGATGAATTAAAACAATTAACTGTTTTAATTGATTGTGGAACACCTAGGGTTTTTGAAGAAGAATCTTATAAATACGTATTTAGAACAGGTCCTCATGCTGCAATGGATAATATAGCGGGGGCATTATATTTAAAAAGAAAAGGAATTACCCCAAAAAGAGTTGCTGCAATTAATCAAAACTATGCATGGGGGCAAGACTCTTGGGCAGACTTTAAAGGTTCAATTGATGTAATTTTTAACAAACCTAAAGTAGTTTCTGAACAATTTCCTAAGATTTTTGCAGGGCAATATGGAACAGAGCATGTTGATGCGCTTTTTACTGGGGAAATAGACTGTTCAGCTCACACAAGTTTTACTGACTAGAAAGGGTTAAAAGTTTCAGCGCATAGCTTTATTCAGCGCAATGGCGCAGTACTGCAATATGTTCCTTTTGATAAAAGGGCTTGGCATGCCGGAGCTTCAGAATTTAAAGGCCGTTCACGTTGCTATGATTTTAGTATCGGCATTGAGATTGAAGGAACAGATACACAGCCATATTCCGATGAGCAATATTCCTCATTTGTGA
>CAYTJO010000014.1:0-7057 GCA_964438215.1 uncultured Rhodospirillaceae bacterium | reverse complement strand
ACAGAGATATCTGCTATTATGGTTTCAAAACCTGATTTAATTCATTCTTCTTTGTGGGGAGGAGACTTAGAATCATTTGTGATTCAATCAAATGCTAGGGGATTATTTAGAAATTCCACAGTTTTTTTAAGCGCAGCTGACCATGTTTTGCCAACATTAGGAAAAAATATACCTGATGGAGTAATAATTGGAGCTAGAGGACCGCACGGTGACCTTGCTCCTGATACAGAGTTAGCAAATTGGTTTAAAAAACAAATGATTGCAGAATATGGAGTTAAAGTAACTACCCAGCCTATGCATAAAGGAGCAATGGCAGCTCTATTTGTTAAAAAAGCTTATGACGAGGCCCTACGAAAACTTAATAAATTTCCAACAAATGATGAAGTTATTAATTTTATGGAAGGTTTAAAATGGGATACACCTAGTGGTGTGGCAGAAATGGCTTTGGGTAAAGGACATCAAGCAATTCAAGCACAAGCCATAGGCCGATCAAAATGGAATAAAAAGAAAAAAAGGGTGGAGTTGGTTGATATCGAATATTTCAAGGCAAAATGTGTTAATCCTCCTGAAGGCATTAAATCTTTAGAATGGATAAAAGGTGGTTTTGAGGGCGCTGATTGCTAATTTGATATAAAGAATTATTTCTACTTTATTGAAGTACTATTATTATTATTGCTAACATTAGTTTTATTATTATTACTAACATTAGTTTTAGATGAAATGTTTTTATTAGTAACTGAGGCAACCGCCTTAGGAGCTTTTCCTAGACCTAGCTCGCCTAATACCTTCCCTCCTGATTCTATAGTAACGTTAAGGTATTTTGCTTTCCCACTTAATGTTCCTTCTTTTCTAATATGAAGGTTTTTTATATTAAATTTACCTTTGATTTTTCCGCTCACTATTAAAATATTAGATATAATTTCACCCTCAAAAGATCCAGTAAGCCCAATTACCACCTCATTAGCCTTAATAATACCTTTCATATTTCCATCTAAATGGATATCTCCTTCGGTATTAACTTCACCTGTAAAATCAATTCCTTGAGTAATTATAGATAGAGAGTTTCCCTTAGAATTATTATAAAAAATACTAGTACTTTTTAGAAACATTTTTCCCTGCTCTCAGAAATGGTCTTGGATTTCTTGATTTATTTTTTATCTTAATTTCATAATGTAGATGTTTTCCAGTAGATCTTCCAGTATTACCTATTTTACCAACAACATCACCTAATAATAATTCTTGTCCTTTTTGTACAAAAATTTTTGAAAGATGAGCATACCTTGTTTCAATACCAAATCCATGATTAACAAATACTGATTTACCATAGGATCCATATCTTCCGACAAATGATACTTTCCCAGCTGCTGCACTTTTTATCTCAGTTCCCCAAGGAGCACCAAGATCAATACCTTTGTGGAATGCTCTTCTTTTGGTATAAGGATCTTTTCTGTACCCATAACCACTAGTTACATAATATTTGTCCATAGGCCCTGATAAAGGAACTGAAAGAAATCTTTTTCTTAGTGTTTCAAAATGACTAGCTTTTTCAAAAATATCATTAGAAACAATGTCATCCCGTCCCAATTCTTCTAAGGGTCCTCCTATATTTTTTTCCTCAGTAACTTTATCTAATTTTTCTAGGTTAAAAGACTTTGTTTTTTTAAAGATGTTTTCTAAAAATGAAATTCTTTGATTCAAAGTTTCCAAGGTAGACAATTTCACTTCATTATTTATTTTATAGTAGAACTGCCCTTCTTCTTTTTTCATAGCTATATGATAACTGAACATTTTAAGTGCTGTAACTGCTTTTAAGCTCTCATCAATAGTTTTAAATAGATTTGTATAAATTTTTTTACTATCTTTTAAATCTAATAAGTTTTTTTCAGAAATAGGTTCTTCGGGATCATCTTTAATATAATGAACTGTAGAAAAATCATAATCTATGTAAAACATATCATAGCTAACATTGTAAATTTTATCAAAATTATCTTTTAAGCTCCTAATTATTAAATCTAATTCCTCAAGAATTTTTTGCCTATCATTTTTCTCATTAATAACATCTTCTAATTTAGTTTTAATTCCTATTAATTTATGATCTATTTTTATATCTTTATTTTTTGTTATAGCATTGATATCCGATTCTAAAATTTCTAATAATTTAGTTACTTTTTTAATTTGTAACTCAACATTTAAATCTGTATCTGTGAAGTTACTATTTTCAACATTTAGCTCATCACGAAGATCAATAACTGCAGTAGTAAATTTAGAATATTTAACTCTCAGATCCTTTAAAGCCAAATTTTGTTTATAATTTACAGTTTGTAAAAATTGCATTTTATAAGTAAATAATGCAACTAGACATCCAGAAGTAACTAAAATAGACAATAGTATCACTTGCATAAAGGTTCCCAGTTTAAAGTATTTCATGCCGGAATTACTTCTCAGCATAAATTCTTTAGCTGGAAATGTTTCTTGAAACCAAATAATTATCTTGTTCATGATTAAACCTAATTTTTCATTTTAAACATTGTTTTATACCAAAAACAAGTATTTTTAATACCTAAATTTAAATTATATTTAGGAGCCCAACCTACATCTTTGTTAATCTTATTATTATTTATAATAAAATCTCCAATTACTTTATTTAAAAGACTTTGTTTTTTTATAACTTTAGCTAAAAAATACAATAAATTTTTATTAATATAAAAATATAAAGGTTTTTTTGATAAATGATTTGCTATAAGATCAGATAGATGCTTAGTGGAAACAGCATTACCGTCACAAACATAATAAAAATTGTTAAGAAACTTGTTTTCTTCTATTACTTTTAAAATTAAATCTACTAAGTTTTCCAAATAAAGGTAGCTTCGAAAGTTTTCTAAATTTAAGAATGGAAGGGGTAATCCAAAATCTATAGCCTTTATTAGAGCTAAAAAATTTGCTTTAACGTGGGGTCCATAAATAAGTGGTGGTCTCAAAATAATATATTTTTCAAAGTTTTGACGAATAATATTTTCACTTTTTAATTTGGCATTAATATATACTAACTCTCTAGCACTCATTGGAAGACTTGTTCTATTTAACTTAACTTTGGCAGAGCTTAACTGAATTAATTTTACATTTTTTACATCAAAGTTTTTTACTATATTTCTTTCAATATTATTAAGACTTTTTATTACTTTGTTACCTTTTTTAGACAAGTCTTGTGTAATATGTGCTCTAGCTGCCAAATTTATTATGTAATCAAATTTATTTCCTTGTAAATTTATATTCTTTATTTCTTCTAAATCACCGACTACTATAGTGTTAATTTTTAAATTTTTATATATGTTCTGATAGGAAGATTTTTCATTTCTAATAAAACCGTATACCTTATATCCTTTTTTAGACAGAGCTTCACTGATTGATATGCCAATAAAACCATTTGCTCCAATTATTGCTACCTTTTTTTTGTGCATTGTATTAATTTATATTTATATATAGTTTATCATTTTGATGAAAAATAGGAAAAATAATATTAGATTAAGTACTTTAGTTGTTGCACACAATGAAGAACAAAGATTACATTCTTGTCTTAGCAAACTAGAGCCAGCAGATGAAATTGTAGTTATATTAGATAAAACTACTGACAATAGCAAAAATATAGCAGAAAAGTATACAAAAAAAATATACGAAGGTTCATGGAAACTTGAAGGTGAAAGAAGGAATTTTGGCTTAAATAAATGTGAAGGAGACTGGATACTTGAAGTAGATGCCGATGAAATAATTTCAAAAAAATTATTTATAGAGATTAGAAGCAAGATAAATAAAGCTGATCCAGGATATTTTTTAATACCATTTGACAATTTTATAGGTAAAAAAAGGATTAGATATGGTTGGGGAGCTTCATGGGGAGTATCTGCTGCACCAAGGTTGTCATTTAAAGGATGCAAGCATTGGAATAATATGCAAAGAATTCATCCCTCTTTAATTTTAAAAGGTAAAAAAGGGAAGCTTAATAATAGAATTAATCATTTTGTAGATGACGATATTAACGACATGTTAGAAAGGTTAAAAAATTACAGTGACAAAAAAGCAGAAGACATAATAACTAACAAGAAAAAAATTCCTTCTTTATTTATAATACTTAGAAAATCTTTCACTCGTTTCATTAAATGCTACATCAGTAGAAAAGGATATAAAGAAGGGAAGTGGGGTTTTTTAATAGCACTAATGGCTTCATTATTTATTTTAATTTCTTATTTAAAAGCTTCCTTAGAAAAGAAAAAATAACTCAAACTTCTTCTACATTGCTTTTATGAAACTTCCAGCTATCATCCTTTATGAGTGCCCATTCTGATAAAACTACAGATTTAGGTGACCTAATATCTTTTAGTTCATAATGAACTATATCATTTATAAGTTTAATATTAACAATTTTCCACTCAGTAGGATACGCGAAACCTCTGAGAAATAAATCTCCAGTTTTGAATTTAGTATCCATATATTATTCCCTAACTCAATTTTATGATATATTATAAATAGTAAATATCAAGTTTTGTATTATGCATAATATTTTGTTACCTAATTCTATAACATTTGGAGGAGGATCTCTAAGAGAGATTAATAAAATATTAAATTCTTTAGAAAAAAAAAACCCCCTTATTATTACAGACAATACCATGGTAACTTTAGGAATTATAAAACCCTTAGAGGAGTATTTAACTAAATCTCAAATAAGGTATGAAGTTTATAAAGATACAATACCAGAACCTACGTCACAATCAATTTTAAAACCTGTAAATATTTTAAAAGAAGGAAATTTTGATTCAATTATAGCCTTCGGCGGAGGAAGTCCTATTGACTCTGCAAAAGCAATCGGTGCATTAGCAGCTCATGGAGGAATTATGTCTGATTATAAATTTCCCTATATTTTTAATAAACAATCTATTCCTATAATTGCAATTCCAACTACAGCTGGAACTGGATCAGAAGTTACTAAATTTACAATTATTACTGATGAAAAAACAGATGAGAAAATGTTATGCGTCGGGTCAGGTTTTTTGCCAGCTGCTGCCATAGTAGATTATGAACTATCATTAACGGTTCCTCCTAGAACTACAGCTGATACAGGCATAGATGCTTTAACTCATGCAATTGAAGCCTTTGTTAGTAAAAAAGCTAATTTATTTAGTGATACGCAGGCTGTTTCTGCTATGAAGTTAATTTTTCCAAATTTACGTTCTGTTTTCTTAAATGGTAATGATGAAAAAGCAAGGGAAAAAGTAATGATAGGATCTACACTTGCTGGCATGGCTTTTAGCAATGCCTCAGTTGCTTTAGTTCATGGAATGAGTCGACCGATAGGAGCTAATTATCATGTACCCCATGGTCTATCTAATGCTATGTTATTGCCTACTGTTACAAGTTTTTCTATTTCTGGTGCTCAATCAAAATATGCGTATTGTTCAAAAATGATGGGAATAGCAGATTATAATGATAGTGATGACCATGCAAATCAAAAACTAATAAGTGAACTTTATAATCTTAATTTAGATTTAAAAGTACCATCCCCTAAAGAGTATGGCATTGATAAAGAAAATTTCATAAGTAAATTAGATATTTTAGCAAAACAAGCCTTAGATTCAGGATCACCATCAAATAATCCTGTAGTACCCTCACATAACCAAATTAAAGAATTATATTTAAAACTTTGGTCCTAAAATTTTATAAATTTATTTTTAAATTGTTCTCTAAATTTAAATAACTTAGGCTTAATAATTATTTGACAATATGAAGCATTACTATTTCTGTTGTAATAATCTAAATGATAATTTTCTGCGTTAAAAAAATTATTATTTATATCAACCTCAGTTACTATTTTATTTTCATGTAAATGTTTTATACTAACTATAAAATCCTTCACTAATTCTTTTTGTTTTTTATTAGAACAGAATATTACAGACCTATACTGGGAACCAACATCATTTCCTTGTCTATTTAATTGGGTTGGGTCATGTGTAAAAAAAAAAATAGATAGGATATCTTCTAAACTAATAACTTTTTCATTAAAAGTACATTTAATAGCCTCTGCATGTCCTGTATTTCCTTTGCATATCTCTTGATAAGTAGGGTTTTCAATTTTTCCTCCAATATATCCTGGTATTACCTTTTCAACACCTTTTACCATATTAAAGATTGCTTCTGTACACCAAAAACAACCTCCTCCCAAATAAATTGACTGCATAATGTAATATATAATAACTTATTAATTTAAATAAGAAAATAAAATTGAAATTTAATAAAAATATAACAGGTCTTTTTTTTATATGTTTAGCAACTAGCCTCTTTACTATAGACATGGGTATTATTTCTCTATCATTAAATGAAATAGAAACCTATTTTTCGACTACTAGGTCAGTTACAGTATGGATCATAACTATCTTTTCCATTTCTTCAGCAATAGGAATTATAAGCTTAGGTTTTTTATCACAAATTTTTGGCAGAAAATTAATTTATTTATGTGGAGTTATTGGATTTACAGTATTTTCAGGGTTGTGCGGCTTATCAAATAGTTTTGAGAGCTTGCTTCTGTTTAGAGGATTACAAGGCTTTTTTGGTTCAGGCTTGGTTGCTTTAAGTCAAGCTCTGGTAGTTGATAGTTTTTCTCAAGAAAAAAGAAGCAAAGCTATTTCAGCATGGACCTTCGGCTTATTAGCTGGTCCTGTCATTGGTCCTTTGCTGGGCGGCTTCATAATAGAGAATTATAGTTGGAGATTGGTTTTCTTTATTAATGTTCCATTGGGACTATCAGCATTTTTTGGTTTAATGTTTTTTTTAAATGACAACATGAAAAGAAGTAAGAGTAAAATTAATACATTAGGTTTTATTTTTTTAAGCATTTCAGCAGGCACGCTACAAATTTTTCTAGACAGGGGAGAGCTAGAAGATTGGATTGACTCTAATTATATTACTTTTTTATTCATTCTATCTATCTTAACTTCAATATTATTTATATATAACTCATTAACTTCTAAAAACCCTTTATTTCCTAAACAATTATTTCAGGATAGATTTT
>CAYTJO010000013.1:12647-13097 GCA_964438215.1 uncultured Rhodospirillaceae bacterium | reverse complement strand
CAATTCTGCTTTCTAATATAGAAAGCTCTTTTGCCCTATTTCCTACTAAAGCAAATAGAGCAACTATACAAATTGCTACAATAACTAAAAATATTACTTCTGCCATTAGTTGCTCAACCTAATTTTAGAAGTAAACCTATCCAAAATGAAGGTTTCTCCTTTATCATTGCTAATTTTTAAGAATCTTATTTCATCAATATTTTTAAAAATTACAAAGCATAATGATACCAAAATAATAAGGTTTACTAGAAACAATCTAATTTTGTATATTTTTACATTATTTAGAATCATCAAAATTTTCTCTCTAGAGAGAAGATTATGATAGTTTAACTAATAATTAATTTTCTTTTTAATCTTCCCTTTAAACCTATCATATACAAATTCAGTGCCATAAGGGTCGGTTATGATAGTATATCTTACCTTATGAAAGTTTTCAGTTAAAACAAAAAC
>CAYTJO010000013.1:10866-12637 GCA_964438215.1 uncultured Rhodospirillaceae bacterium | reverse complement strand
AAAAACTAGGGAAATAATTATAGAAGAGGAAGCGAGGATTTCTCTATATTTGTACAAATAAATCTTATTACTATCTAATATAGCAATAATTTTTCCTATAGGACCTTTTTTGTTGGCTTCTTCGAAGGCTATTTTTTCATTTTCTAAATCTCTTAATTCTTTGTATTTTGCAAGTATTTCTTCTTTACTTATGGGTTTGGTTTTATTTCTCCACCATATTCTGTCTACATCTTCATATTCAAATACAGCATCAGGATTAATAGATAAAATAGCATCACCGATAGTGATCATAGTTCCTCCAAATATTTTTTGATATTAATATTAACGGAAAATATATACTAGTTGTTAATTATTTCTTTTGATTCCATTGATTTACTAAATCTAGAAACAAAGGGTCTATTGCGTCTTTATTTTTTTTCATATCATCTGCTATATCTCCAGGATTTTCATTAAAACCAAATTTAGTAAAATCTTTCATTCTCATCGGATATAAAATTCCGTCTAAATGATCACACTCATGTTGAATTAAGGCTGCCCATGTTGATTTTGCTTCATGTTGAATAAGTTTTTTATTCAAATCATAATATTTTACAAGTATTTTTTTATATCTAGGAACCTTTCCATGCAGTCCAGGAATAGATAAGCATCTCTCCCAATATACTTCTTTAAGGACGGAAAGTGGTTTAATTATAGGATTTATCATAACTGTCCAAGGAACTTTATCAAAACCTGCATTTTTAGGTATTCTATTATTATTTACTCTATATACAACTACTCTATTGATAACTAACACCTGAGGTGCTGCTAACCCACTAGCACCTATGAACTCTAAAGTTTCTTTCATATCAGATACTAATTTTTTGATTCTGTTAAAATCTTTAAAGGGAACTTTATGAGCTTTTTTTCTCAATATTGGGTGACCCATTTTTATAATATTTAAAACAGACACCCTATGTAACTCTTCTATAAAAATTATAGATTGATTCAAAGGTTTTTTTTGGCTGCTCTTGCTGAACCCAATGACCTGCCTTATTAATTATAATAGTTCCAAAATAATTTTTGAAAAATTTTCTCATATTCTCTAATTGTCCTGGTCTTTGGTAAATACCCCAATCTGCTATTCCTGCAATAAAAATAGCAGGTAAATCAATTCTATCTGGAAGTTTTAGATCTTTAATTTCATTATTTATTATCGTATTTAGCATCATTCTATACCAATTTAAAGGACCCTGAAAGGAGTTTTTAAAAAAGCTGTCTGCATAAACTTTTAAATCAATATCGGACATCCAAAAACATTTTTTAATTTGACTTTCGCTAGGCATATATTTTTTTACTGTTTGTGCCATCCCTAAATTATTTTTCATAATGTAGTATTCAGGCATTTTAGTTAGTTGACCTGTGGAGGAATTTTTAAGTTTATACGGTTTATTATTTTTATAATCATAACTTTTGAAATGATAATATGCCCTTAAGAAATCAAAAATACCTTGTTCACAATTCATCATATTTTTATTAGCAGTTGTGCCTGAAAAATAAACTTGATAATGTTTTTTTTCTGGTTTAAGGGAGTTAAGGTTTTTATTTATTTTTCTGATATCAAAATTTATTTTATTATTAGCAACTCCTTCAAAAGGCATGCTCATTATTACAACAGATTTTACAAAATTCGGGTAAAGTACACTAAAGTAGCCAGCTATATAGGATCCAAAGTCGTGACCAACTATACTGACTTTCATTATTGCAAGTTTGCTAAGTAGGATGTAAATATCCT
>CAYTJO010000013.1:0-10856 GCA_964438215.1 uncultured Rhodospirillaceae bacterium | reverse complement strand
AAATTATTTTGTTTTGTATTTCCATACCCTCTTTGATCTGGTGCTATGCAATAGTAGCCTGCGTTAGCAAAATATTTTAATAAATATCTATAACTGTATGAGAGTTCAGGAAATCCATGAAGAAATAAAATTACATTTGATTTTTTTTTATTAATTTTTCCTGTTTCTAAAATAAAGTAATTTAATCCATTAATATTTTTAATTATTTTCCTTTTTATTTTCATAATTCAATATGGAATTTTTTTTCCTTGATAATCAACAAAGTTTCCTGAGTCTTCTATTTTTAAATTAGAAATTACTTTTAGAATATGGTTAGCAGATTGCCTTGTTGTAAAATAATTTTTATTTTTTATAAACGGTTTCGATAACTTAGTTAAAACTGTGCCTGGATGAATAGCAATAAAAATTAATTTAGATTTTTTTCTACCAAACTCTAAAGAGGCTGATCTTACAATTTGATTTAGTGCAGCCTTTGATGCCCTATACCCAAACCAACCTCCCAAGTAATTATCGCTTATACTTCCTACCCTAGCAGATAAACATGCTAAAACTGAAATATTTTTATGATCCATGAGTGGAGCAAAGTGTTTTATTACGAGTGCATGACCAATAGCGTTAATTTTAAAAGAGTTAATTAAATAATTGTTATTTATTTCAGAAATATCTATTTCTGGAGAAAACTCTTTGTCATGTAAATAGCCAATAGTATTTATCAATAAATTTATTTTAATATCTTGCTGCTTTAATTCTTGTACTGCTTTTAAAATTTGTTTTTCATCAGTTATGTCAAGTATTATATCATGACTTTTACTGTAACAAAATAATTGATAGTAATCTTTGCGAAGAGATAATTCTTGTTTTAGTGATAACCCTATACCTCCTCCAGATCCTATTATAATTGCTGCATAGGAATGCTTTTTATTCATTATTTTATTTTTTATTCAATACTACTTTTCTTAGTGATTGCAGTTTAGCACCATTTTTTTTACTAATAAGCGTAGAATCATTATTTTTATCTTTTAAGAAATTTATTTCTGTACTAATTAGCTTAGAAATAGCTGTTTGAATACAAGATGAGCTTTCAGCTATGGATTTAGATGCTATCTTACTAATATTGTCATTTGTTTTTGATGCAGTAGTAGAAATCTCCCACTCTAAATTAACTAAAGTGTTTAATACTTTAGTCAATTTTTTTATACTTTTCTCTCTTGAGTTCTTTAACTCTTTCATACGAAATAATTGATTTTCCATTTTACCTCCAATTACTAAAAAAAATTTATTTTAGTCGTTTATTCTAATATGTACTTAAATATTGTAAATAATTTATCTTTTGAAAATAAAAGAAGAAAATCAATACCCCTTAAAAAGGAAATAGAAAAACCTAGTGAGGAAGTTATTGAATCTCAAGAGGTATATAATAGCTATGAAGAAATTTACAATTCTATTTTTTATGGGCAGCTTACACAAAATTGGCTTAAAGTTACAAATTAATATTTTTTCAAAAAAAATTTCTTATTTATTAAAATTTCATATATATTAGTGTTATGGATAAAAGAAGCCCTGATGATATAAGGAAGTCGATCAAGTCATTGGTAGAAGAAGCAGAAAATGTTTCCATTGATGATGATTTGGGTGACAATAATGCACCTAGCAAAGAAAAAGTTGTAAAATCTAAATTGGAAGCACCTCCATCAAAACTAGAAGATAAGTTTAAACCTGATAGTAAAGTAACCCCAGAACCTGAAGAAAAAGATTTGGATTTGACGGGTTTGATTAGTGATGACGTTGCTTTAGCTGTAAGAGCAGAACTAATGAGATATTCTGATGTATTTGATACTGATGACACTAAAGATATTATTTATAGATCAGTAACGAATGCAACTAGAGAAATGGTTAGAGAATGGCTAGACCAAAACCTAGCCTCGATAGCTAAAGAAGTCATAAATGAGGCTTTGGATAAACTTTCTAAAAATGCTAGAAACTAATCAGTATTTAACTTAAAAAACTTTTTAATTTTTTGACTGTTGTCTTTTCTTCTGTAAGCGATTAAACAATGTTCTCCGCAATAAGGTTTGCCTGGTATTACTTCTTTGCCACAAAAGTAAAAGTCTTCATCTCCAGGATGACCAATCGGCCACTTACAACCTTTCATCGAAGCTATAAGTGCATTAACATTGAGTTCTTTACTTTCAATATTTTCTTTATTAGGTGCTATTTCCTTAAGTATTTTTGATAAACCTAGCCTATTTGCTTTTCCTATTACTGCATTCCTACTTATATTACCAAGCTTTTCCGAAATTTTCCTTGCAGGAACACCTTTAGCCCACATGCTAGATAATCTATCAACTTTGCTTTTTGTCCAGTAGTTTTTCATGATGATTTAATATAAAATAAAATGTTATAGTATATTATTATAATGTTCTTTAATAGAAAAAAAAATAATTTTAATACCCTCTAGCTTTATATTAATCTGATAATAAAGTGGGGTAAATCACAAAAGAAAAACTTTATAATAGCCAATATTCTAATGATATTAGTAGCTGCAGTTACATCGATGTATCCTATAGCAATTGATTTTGCTTTTAATGCTATAAACAAAAAAAATTTAACTCATTTAATGTATATACCTATATTTATTATTGTTTTGACTGTAGCAAAGGGAATTTCATACTTTTATCAAACAATTTATGTAGCAAAAATTGCTAATAGTATTATAAAAGTTATACAATTAAATCTATATAATAAAGTTGTTAATTTTGATATTTTACTAATGGGTCAATTTAAACAAGGCTCTTTACAATCTAGGTTTATAAATGATTTAAATATTCTTCGTGAAGCAATTACAAGAGTTTTAAATAATTTAATTAGAGATTTTTTCACATTGTTGGGTTTATTGATGAGCATGATTTATCTTGATTGGTTGCTAACATTGTGTGTTATTTTAATTTATCCATTATGTATTAAACCAATAATATATATTGGTAAATCTACAAGAAAACATTCATTAAAACTGCAAGAAAAAATTGCTTCTGCAAGCGCATTTTTATCAGAAAGCTTTTCTTCCATAGCAGTAATTAAAACTTTTAATCTAGAAGGTTTACAAAAGAAAAAGGCGGAGAAAAAATATAAAAAATTCTCAGATATTTATAGAAAAAATATCGAAATAGTGAGAGTAAGATCTAAAGTAGAACCAACTTTAGAAATTATAGGGGGTTTGGCTATTTCATCAGTTATTGTTATTGCTGGATTAAGAGTTAATTCAGGTCATATAGATATAGGTTCTTTTTCAGGGTTTATTAGCGCTTTATTGATAGCAGTGCAGCCAGCTAGAGCTTTAGGAACGTTAAATACTGTTTTACAAGAAGGTGGTGCTTCTCTTCTTAGATTAGATGATATTTTAAATAAAGAAAATAAAATTATTTCTACTAAAAATCCTAAATTCTTAAATAATATTCAAGGCGAGATTACATTCAAAAATATTTCTTTTAGTTATGACAATAAAGTAAACTCTTTAAACTCTATAAATCTTAAAATTAAAGCTAAGGAAAACATAGTGTTAGTTGGTTCTAACGGATCCGGAAAGTCAACTTTTATTAATTTAATACCAAGGTTAATAGAGCCTTCTAAAGGAAGTATAATTATAGATGGAACCGATATTAAGTCACTGGAGGTCACAAAATTAAGATCAAATATATCTTTAGTTTCACAAGATATCATTTTGTTTGATTTAAGTATATTGGAGAATCTCAAACTAGCAAACAAAAAGGCTAAACTAGAAGATATAATAAAAGCCTGTAAAGTAGCTGATGCTCATAAATTTATAAAAAAATTTAAAAATGGCTATAAAACTATTGTAGGTGATAGAGGTTTAAAGCTATCTGGGGGGCAAAGGCAAAAAATTGCAATAGCTAGAGCTATCCTTAAAAATCCTAAAATCTTATTGCTTGATGAAGCTACAAGTGCACTAGACAATTTTTCTGAAACAAAAATACTTAAATCATTAAATCAACTTACTAAAAAAATTACTACAATTACTATTGCTCATAGAGTAAGCACAATTTTAACTGCTACAAGAATATTATTTTTTAATGATGGAAAGATAGTATCTGATGGCACACATATTCAATTAATGAAAAAAAATTTGGATTATAAAAAACATTTTCTTACTAACTATAAATAAACTTCTCATTCTCTTTTTAAAATTTTATCTACAACGAAGCTACGAAATTTATATATTTTAAATGAATCTTTTAACTCACTTTTATTATAATCAATTTCTATCCATTTTAGAAACTCTCTAGATGAAATTTTTTTTTTTCTAATTGCTGTCTCAAATAGGTGATCTAAGATACCTGTTTTTGCATACTTGATATGCAAAAATTTTAAAGATAACTGTTGTTTTAAGGCAACTTTTACATTGTACTTATGCTTATATATTAGATATAAACATGATGCAATTCCTGCTCTATCAGCACCAGATTTACAGTGCAGTATGGCAGGATATTCGATAGTATCTAATAGAGCAAAAAAATCTTTTATAGTTTTTTTTGATGGTAAATCTCTTGATGTTATAGGAAAGTTATGAAGATTAATATTATTATTATTGCAACATTCTTTTTCTAAATAGTATGATGAACAGTTTCTTTCTCCTCTTAGATTAATAATAGTTTTAATACCATATTTTTTTTTATACTTTAAAATTTGATAAGGATAAGGTTGATTGCATCTATACATACCACCAGGAAGTCTGTAAAAAGAGGTCCAAAATAACCTTAAAAAACCATGATCTGAGAAAGTTAAATCTAAATAAGAATAAAATTTATTTAAAACTCCTCTGGTAAAACCCCTTTTCCACATAATATACTTTCACATAGATAAAAAATAAAATAGTATAAGTTATTAATTTCATAATATTTAAAAAAAAACAATTAAAATACCTATGTCTGCAAAAAAAGAAATTAGAAAAAAGTTTTTGGAAGAGGAGATGAAAAAGAATTTACTAAGAAGAGTTTCTAAAAAAAGAAAAAAAAAACTGATTGATATAAAGTTTAGGGGGATAAAAAAATGACAATAATGTCTGATAATTGGATAACTAGAAAAGCAAAGCAGGAAAATATAATAGAACCTTTTGAAAGTTCTCAAGTGAGGGAAGGAAAGATATCTTATGGACTGTCAAGTTATGGATATGATGCCAGAGTAGCAGATGAATTTAAAATTTTTACTAATGTTAATAACGCATTGGTAGATCCAAAAAACTTCAGCAATGATGGTTTTGTAGAGAGAAAAGCTAATACATGTATTATACCTCCAAATAGTTTTGTTCTTGCTAGAACAGTTGAATATTTTAGAATTCCTAGAGACATCTTAGTTATTTGTTTAGGAAAGTCTACTTATGCAAGATGCGGAATCATTGTAAATGTTACTCCTCTAGAGCCTGAATGGGAAGGATATGTTACCTTAGAGTTTTCCAATACAACTCCATTGCCAGCAAAAATTTACGCAAATGAAGGAGCATGTCAATTTTTATTTTTTAAAGGTGATGAGCCTCCTAGACAATCATATGCAGATAAAAAAGGAAAGTACATGAAACAGAAAGGTGTTACTCTACCAAGGTTATAATATGGAAAGTATAATCATATCTGGTGGAAATCGTCTTTCTGGAACAATTAATAGCTCAGGTTCTAAAAATGCCTCATTACCAATATTAGCACTATCAATTTTAGCTAAGAACTTTGAAGTTAAGAATATACCAAATTTAGCTGATGTTAGTTCCATGCTAAATTTGCTAAAAAGTCTAGGTGTAAATTATAATTTTAAAGATAATAAGAGAAATGCTATTACATTAGAATCTTCAGATAGAGTATCCTCTTTGGCAAAATATGATTTGGATAGAAAAATGCGGGCTTCTTTTTTAGTTTTAGGACCTTTATTGACTAGAAATGGTTATGCAAAAGATTCACTTCCAGGAGGATGTGCTATTGGCTTAAGGCCCGTAGATCTCCATGTTTTTGCTATGAAAAAGCTTGGCTCAGATATTGAATTACAGGATGGTTATGTAATTGCTAAGGCAAATAAAGGACGATTAATTGGTAACAGAATAATTTTTCCTCAAGTGTCAGTAGGTGCTACTGAAAATGCTATTATTGCATCAGTTTTTGCAAAAGGAGAAACTCTTATACAAAATGCTGCTAAGGAACCTGAAGTTCAAGATCTTTGTAATTGTTTGGTTTCTATGGGAGTAGAAATTGATGGAATTGGAACATCTTCTATTTTTATTGAAGGGGTAACCAGTTTAAATAAAGTCAGCTATAGTGTAATATCGGATAGAATTGAGGCGTGTTCTTTTATAATTGCAGCAGCCATTACCCAAAGTCAGTTAAGCATAAATAATGTTAATTCAGAGCATATTAATTCTTTTTTAATTGTTATGAAAGAAATGGGACTTAAATTTCAAGTTTCTGAAAAAGCTATTGAAGTCTTTGAAAGTGGTGATTTAAAACCTGTAGATATTAAAACCTCTGCTTATCCTGGTTTCCCTACTGATATACAGGCTCAAATTGTTGTATTAGCCTGTTTATCAAAAGGCAATTCAAAAATTCAAGAAAATATTTTCGAAAACAGGTTTATGCACATCCCTGAATTAAACAGGCTAGGTGCTAAAATAACTATTCAAGGAAATAAAGCGTTAATAAAAGGAAACTCAAGTTTTATTGGAGCAGAAGTAATGGCAACAGATCTAAGAGCATCAGTTTCTCTTATTTTAGCTGGATTAGCTGCAAAAGGTACTACTAAGGTAAATAGAGTTTACCATTTAGACAGAGGGTATGAAAAAATTGACGAAAAACTTTTTGCATGTGGAGCAGAAATTTATAGGAAGAAAAATGAAATACTATAAAAAAAATTGGAAGCCATTGAAATTGAGAGCTATAGATGATAAAGATTTATCTATTTTTTCAGATTGTATTTATCAATCTATATTGGTTTCTTCAGAAGTAAACTTTGATAAAATTAAAAAATCTTTTTCTTTAGCCTTAGAACGGTTTACTTGGGAAATTGCTGAAGGCAAGGATTATAAGCTTAAACAAGTATTATCTATTTTAACTATTAACGGTGTTGAAAATATAGATGCAAAAAACATTTTTTTTAACAATCTAATATATAATGTGCTATCTATAAGTAATGTTGACAACAATATACTTATTTTACTCAGTGACAAAAAAATTATTAACCTTAAAGTATACAATTGGATTTGCTTTCTTGAGGATTTGGGTGAACCCAAATTACCAGCGGTAACTCCTTCTCATTTGAATAATGACTGATAAATTTAAACCATTCATAAATAAAAAAATTATAATTGCTGTTCCTAAAGGAAGAATACTAAAAGAATTAGAACCAATTCTAAAGAAAGTAAATATAGTTCCAGAAAATTCTTTTAAGGCTAACAATAATAGAAAACTAATGTTTCGTACATCGGATAAAGATATTATTTTAATTATTGTCCGAAGTTTTGATGTTGTTAACTTTGTTGCTTTTGGTGGAGCACATATAGGTATAGTTGGATCAGATGTCATTAAAGAGTTTTCTTTTGATGAAATTTATGCTCCAGTAAATTTAGGAATAGGGAAGTGCAGAATGTCAGTTGCAGAACCAACAAAATTAGCAGCTAAAGATAATCCAAAAAGCTGGAGCCATGTGAGAGTTGCTACTAAATACCCCAAAATTACAAAAAACTATTTTGCTGAAAGAGGTGTTCAAGCAGAATGTTTGAAACTAAATGGAGCCTTAGAGATAGCACCAATGCTTGGCTTGACTAAAAGAATAGTTGATCTTGTTTCAACTGGTAAAACTTTGCAGGAAAATGGTCTGAGTGAGGTAGAGAAAATAATGGATATTTCATCTTACTTAATAGTTAATAGAAACATCTCTAAATCAAAACCTGAGAGAATAAAAGAAATAATTAAGAGGTTTAGGAAGGCTGTAAATGTTAAAAATAGTTAGTTGTAATATTCATAACTATAAAATCAAACTAAATGAATATTTAGAAAATAATATTTTGAAATCTAAGAGCAGAATAAATTCTGTAAGAAAAATTATAAATGAAGTTCAGAAAGGAGGAGATAAAGCATTATTAAATCTAACAAATAAATATGACAATAATAATTTCAAAAATATTAAAGAAATAGAAGTTTCTCAAAAAAACATTGAAAACTCCATTAAATTTTGCTCTAAAGAATTTTTAAATTCTACTAAAGTAGCAATTCAAAGAGTAAGAAGTTATCAGAAAAAACTGTTACCTAAAAATCTTCTTTATAAGGATAAAACTGGAACTAAGTAAGGCTGTTTATGGAAACCTATTAGTTCATGTGGTTTATATATTCCAGGTGGGAAAGCTATTTATCCATCCTCAGTTTTCATGAATGCTGTTGCAGCTAAATTAGCTGGAGTTAAAAGAATTGTTATAGTCAGTCCTGCTAAAGAAAAAAAGATAAGCACAGAAATATTAGCTACAGCTAAACTATCAGGAGTTAGCAAGATTTATATGATAGGAGGAGCTCAAGCTATTGCTGCTTTAACTTATGGAACTAAAACTGTTGAAAAGGTAGATAAAATTTTTGGTCCAGGAAATGCATTTGTAGCTGAAGCAAAAAAGCAGGTTTTTGGAGATGTTGGAATTGATTCGATAGCTGGTCCATCTGAAATTATGATTGTAGCTGATAGAAGTAGTAATCCTGAGTGGATAGCAATAGATTTACTATCACAAGCAGAGCATGATGAAGATGCTAGAGCAATTTTGGTCTCTGATAGTCTAAGTTTAATAAAGTCTGTAAATAATTATATCAATAAATACTTAAAGATTTTAGATAGAAAAAATATTGCAATTCTTAGTATTAAAAATAATGGTTTAGCTATAAAAATTCCTAAGTTGTCTCTTGCAAATCATATAGTTGACTTACTTGCTCCTGAACATTTACAAATACTTTGTAAAGACAGTAAAGGTTTAGTAAAAAAAATCAATAATGCAGGAGCAATTTTTGTAGGAAGCTATACACCAGAAGCTTTTGGAGATTATGTGGCTGGGCCTAGTCATGTGCTGCCAACTTCAGGAAATGCAAGATTTGAGTCAGGACTGTCAGTATTAGATTTTTTTAAGAGATCATCATATATTGAAGCTAAGAAAGGTAGTCTTTTTAATTTAGTGTCACATATAAATAACTTGGCTAATGTGGAGGGGTTAACTGCACATGCCTTATCAGCAAATATAAGGTTTTTAAAGAGGGATTAATTGCCAGAAGATACTTTTTATATTGCAGAAGCAAAGGTTGATGAAAAAAATATAATCACATGGAATCATGAATTAGAGCAGGAGAGAAAATCTGCGGTTTTTGATTTGATAAATAATTGCTATTTTAAATTAAATAAGGAAATTACTGGACCATATATAATTAAAATAAAATTTGAAGAATGGAAACTTTTTTTATTTATTGAAGATTGTGAGGATAAAAAAGAATATGAGAAAAAATATTTAGTAAGAAGTATTAGGCGTATTATCAGAGATTATCAAATAGTTTGTGAGAATTATGTTCAAGCAATTAAAACAGCACCTTTAAAAAAAATTGAGGCTATTGATGTAGGTAGGAGATCTATTCATGATGAAGGAGCAGAAGTCTTGAGAGATATCTTAAAGGAAGATATTGATGTTAGCCCAGATACTTCAAGAAGATTGTTTACTTTAATTAGTATTTTATCTGTTAAAATTTAAATGCTTGACCAAATTTGCTAAAAATATCATTCTAATTAAAACTAAAGGAGGATTATGCCTAAAGAAGATGTTTTAGAATATGAAGGAATTGTTTCAGAGATTCTTCCTAATGCTATGTTTAAGGTTAAATTAGAGAATGACCATGAAATTTTAGCACATACAGCAGGTAGGATGAGGAAACATAGAATAAGGATATTGGCAGGTGACAAAGTAATAGTTGAGATGTCTACATATGACTTAACTAAGGGAAGAATTATTTTTAGGCATAAGTAAATTTTTTGAATAATAAAAATAATAAATTAATTCTATCTTCTTCATCTAAGAATAGAGAGCTAATTTTAAAAAAAATAAAAATTCCTTTTAAAGTATTTTGTCCTGAAATATGTGAAACTTCTAGTCAAAGAGAAAAGCCACAGCAACTAACAAAGAGATTGTCTTATCAAAAAGCTGTTCTAGCAAAAAAAAAATTTAAAAATGAGTTTGTACTTTCAGCTGATACTATTGTTTATACTAGAAAAAAAATAATAGATAAAACAGAAAATATTGAGCAAGCAAAATTAAATTTAAAATATTTATCAGGAAGAAGACATCGTGTTTATACTGGAATAACCTTTTTTACAAACCAAGATAGATATTTTCAATATGTTTGTAAATCTATTGTGAAATTTAAGGTTTTACATGATAAAGAGATTGATAATTATCTTGTTTTGAACGAATGGAAAGGTTGTGCAGGCTCATATTCAATACAGGGCTTTGCAGAGTCTTTTGTAGAAATGATCTCAGGTTCTTTTAGTAATGTAGTAGGACTTCCAATGCACATAACATATAAAGTATTAAGAAATAATAATTTAATTTGAAAAGTGTCAAGAAAAACATTAAGTCAAAATTTATGGTTAAAAAGAAAGGAGACAGATCATTTTTTTGCTGAAGCAAAAAGAGAGGGTTTCAGAGCTAGATCTGCCTATAAATTATTAGAAATAGAAAAAAAATTTAAAATTTTTAAAAATTATAAAAATATTGTTGATCTAGGAGCAGCTCCCGGAAGTTGGAGCCAGGTTTTGGTAAAGCAAATATTAAAAAAAAAAAATAATTATAA
>CAYTJO010000012.1:8968-13337 GCA_964438215.1 uncultured Rhodospirillaceae bacterium | reverse complement strand
AAAGACCTTTGGAATATGATATAGATATAGTAATGCACTCTGCTACAAAGTATCATAATAGCCATTCAGATATGAAAGGAGGAGTAGTAGTAACTAATAGGGATGATATTGCAGAAAAATTAGCATTTTTGCAAAACTCAATTGGAGCTATACAGGGACCTTTTGACAGTTTTTTAGCCTTAAGAGGTTTAAAAACACTTCCTCTTAGAATGGAAAGACATAACTACAATGCAAAAAATAATAAAAAGATTTAAGAAAAAAATAACAAAATTGAAAAAGTAATATAACCAGGCTTAAAAAGCCATTCGCAACATACTTTAGCTGACCACCAAATGGATGGTTTAGGAGGAATAATATCATTTTACTTAAAAGCAGGTATTGCTGAAACAAAAGTTTTTTTGGAAAGTTGCCAGATTTTCTCTTTAGCAGAGTCATTAGGAGGAGTGGAAAGCCTTATAGAGCATCCTGCAATAATGACACACGGGTCGGTTGATAAATCTTTAAGAGAAACTCTTGGTATTTCTGAAAATTTTATAAGAGTGTCAGTTGGTATAGAGAATTTAGATGACTTAATTGATGATTTGACTAATGCTTTAAAAGAAGCGGGGCTATAATTGAAGAGAGTGATGTTATTAAGGCATGCTTCAGCGGATATCGATGGTTTTAATCAAGAAAATGATCATGGAAAACCCTTAGATAACCAAGGAGAAATTGACAGTAAGAACTTATCTTTATGGCTAAAGAATAGTTTTATAGATTTAGATCTTATAATTTCTTCTAATGCATCCAGAGCAATACAAACTAGTCAAATAGTTTTCTTGCCACTAGATATTATTATAAAAAAAAAACCCTCTTTTTATCTATGTAACTACCAAGAAATTTTATTAACTATAAAAAAATTAGATGAAAAAATTAACAATGTTGTAATAGTTTGACATGAGCCTAGTATTTCAGATACTATGAGAGCGTTAGTGGGTTCAACAAGACCAGATTTAGAAAAAATGTTAAATGTTCCTTATCAACCCTGCACAATGTCATTTATATATTTCAATCAAGATAAGTGGAAAAGATTAAATGAAAAAGAAGGCATTTTAGAGGGATATTTAACACCAGAAATAATAAGTATGAAAAATGAAAAAAATTAATGTTTTACTAGCGTCTCCTAGAGGTTTTTGTGCTGGTGTAAAAAGAGCAATAGATATAGTTGATTTAGCTTTAAAAAACACTAAAGGGCCAGTTTATGTAAGGCATGAAATAGTACATAATAAAAGAGTAGTTAATGATTTAAAAAGAAAGGGAGCAATCTTTGTTAAAGAATTAGAGGAAGCACCCAAAAGATCAAAGGTAATATTTAGTGCCCATGGTGTATCAAAAAAAGTAAAACATGATTCTAAAATTTATAAACAATTAACTATTGATGCCACATGCCCTCTAGTAAGTAAGGTGCATCAGCAAATTAAATTATATGATAAAAGAGGTTTCAAAATATTATTAATAGGACATAAAGGTCATCCTGAAGTTGATGGTATTGAAGGCCAGGTCGATCAAAATATAATAATAATAGAAAACGAAACCCAAGCTAAGGAGCTTGAAATTAAAGAAAAGGTTAAAATTGCCTACGTCACTCAAACAACCTTATCTTTGAATGATACGAGCGAAATTATAAAAATATTAAGAAATAAATTTCCTCACATAGTAGGTCCCGATTTAGATGATATTTGTTATGCAACTCAAAATAGGCAAATTGCTGTTTCTAAGCTTGCAGACTTATGTGATTTAGTTTTCGTAGTTGGGGGAGAAAATTCTTCAAATACTAAAAGGTTAGCTGAAATTGTAAGCAAAAAATCTATACCTGTATTCAGAATTTCAGGTAAAGAGGATATTAAAAAAGACTGGCTAGTCGGAACAAAAACCTTAGGTATTACCTCTGGAGCTTCTTCTCCTGAAGTTCTGATTGACGAAATAATAGAATTATTAAAAAATATTTACGACAAAGTAAATATAAAGAACTTAGAAGGAATAAAGGAGAATATAACATTTAAACCTTTAAAAAGGTTTTCATAACCCTAATCTAACTAAAATTCTTTTAGCAATATTAGTGCTATTCATTCTTGCGTATGAATACATTTTTTCAGGAGTATCTTGGTCTATAAAAATATCGGGAAGCTGGATAGTTTCTACTAATAGTTTTTTATAAATATTTAATTTATTATTAAGTAAAAAATTTAGAACATGACTTCCAAATCCTCCTATACTTCCTTCTTCAATAGTAACTAAGGCTTTATGATAATTACATAGCTTTAGAATTAAATTTTTATCTAATGGTTTACAGAATCTTGCATCCACTATAGTAGAAGAAATTTTTTTTTCCTCTAATATATCACTAGCTTTTTTTACTTCTGATAATCTAGCTCCATAGGATAAAAAAACTATATCTTTACCTTCTTTGATTATTTTTGCTTTTCCTATTTTAAGTTTTTTTATTTCTTTGTAATTTAAATCAATTCCAATGCCTTGTCCTCTAGGATATCTAAATGCAGAAGGAGAGTCATTTATTTCTGAGCAAGTAAAAATCATTCTAGCCAATTCTTTTTCATCTGAAGCAGCCATTGTGATGAAGTTAGGCAGGTTAGATAAATACGCTATGTCAAAAGATCCAGCATGAGTAGCTCCATCAGCACCTACGAGGCCTGCTCTGTCTATAGCAAAACGCACAGGTAAATTTTGAATAGCTACGTCATGAACAACTTGATCATAAGCTCTTTGTAAAAAAGTAGAATATATTGCAGCAAAAGGTTTTAATCCTTCGCAAGCTAAACCTGCAGCAAAAGTTACTGCGTGTTGTTCGGCTATTCCTACATCGAAGGTTCTAGTGGGAAACTTTCTCATAAAGTTATCTAGTCCGGTTCCAGAAGGCATAGCTGCTGTAATTGCACAAATTTTTTTATCTTTTTTAGCTAACTGTATCAAAGTATCAGAAAATACAGAAGTGTAAGTTTTATTTGTTATAGGTTTATTTTGTTCTCCTGTTTGAACATTGAATTTTCCTACTCCATGAAACTTATCACTAGATTTTTCAGCAGGTGAGTAGCCTTTCCCTTTCTTAGTAACAACATGGATCAGTACAGGACCCTTCTTTGAATGGTCTCTAGCATTCTTTAGTATTGGAAGTAAATGGTTTAAATTATGTCCGTCAATAGGACCAATATAATAAAATCCTAATTCTTCAAATAAAGTTCCACCAGTTATCATCCCTCTAGCAAATTCTTCAGCTTTTTTAGCAGTAACTGCAATTGATTTTGGAAATTTTTTAGCTAGTTGCCCCGCAGCATTTCTCAACCCTCTATACTGACCGGATGATATAAGTTTTGATAGATAAGCACTCATGGCTCCTACTGGAGGGGCAATGGACATATCGTTATCGTTTAAAATTACTATTAAGGGAAATTTCATGGCGCCGGCATTATTAAGAGCTTCATAAGCCATACCTGCAGTCATTGCTCCATCACCAATGACAGCAATAACATTGTTTTTTTGTTTTTTTAATCTAGACCCAACCAGCATTCCTAATCCCGCAGAAATTGAGGTGGAAGCGTGAGCAGCTCCAAAAGGATCATAAATACTTTCAGTTCTTTTAGTAAAGCCTGATAACCCTTTACCTTGCCTTAAGGTATTCATCTTAGATTTTCTTTCTGTTAAGATTTTGTGAGGATAACTTTGGTGGCCTACATCCCAAATAATTCTATCTTTGGGTGCTTTAAATATGTAATGTATTGCAACAGTTAATTCAACAACACCTAGCCCAGCTCCCAAATGTCCACCAGTTTTAGAAACTTTTCCTATCATAAAGTTTCGTAATTCATCACATAATTTAAATAATTCGGTTTTATTTAATTTCTTTAAATCAGCAGGATTACTTATTTTATCTAAAAGTATACTTATATCGCTTTTATTGCTCATTTCTTTGAAACTATTATTTAAGTAAAACAGCTACAAACTTTTCCTGCTGTTCCCTTACCAAACTAATTAATATTGATTTTTTTTTATCATTTTTTAAAATTCTTATTTTATCATTCAAATCTTTAATTTTAAAGATTGAATTCATTTCAGCTTCTATTATTAAATCACCTTCTTGAAAAGAGCTGTTGTTATTATTAACTACCACTAATCCATTTTTATAATCCTTTATTTTATAGCGTTTTGCTATTTTCATATCTAATACTTTTAATTTTAAATCTAGCTCGGGTATAAAAAAGTCTCTATTTACTGTCTCTAAATAGTATCTATTATTATTTGATACATTAATTTCTAAAGAATTATGCATAGATTGTTCTCCATCAACTTTAAAAAAATTCAGACAATTCTTTAC
>CAYTJO010000012.1:0-8958 GCA_964438215.1 uncultured Rhodospirillaceae bacterium | reverse complement strand
TCGCCATTTATAAGAACACAATCTTCCACCACTAGGTCAACTTTTTTTATTTTTTTACATAATTCTATAGAGTTCATATCAATAGTTGTAAATGTCTTATAGGGTTGTTTTTTTCTTAGACTGTTAAGATCCATTGATGATTTCCCTATTAGAGTATTATTATCATCTAAGCTGTAAATCAATAAATCAATGCTTTTAATTACAAGCTTGCTTTGGTCTTGAATTTCTATACTTAAAAAACATTCTTTTCCTACTTTTGTTACTCCCGGTATATTAACTAAAATTTCTTTAGAAAATATATTCTTTGTAAACATAAGTATTAACAATATAAATATCTTAAGCATTTAATTTTTTTATTTCTTTTTCTAAAAAAAAGATTCTGTCTTGTCCCCAAAACATCTGATTGTTGTATATAAAAGTAGGAACTCCAAATATATCCTGTTTAACAGCATCTATAGTATTTTTTTGCAAAATTGAAGATACCTTGTCATCTAAATAGATGTCTTGAATGCTTTTTATATCAAAGATATTTTTAGCTATTTCAAAGATTACTTCATCATTGTCTATATTTAGTTCATTAATCCAAACAGCTTCAGATAAACTTTTAGCTAACATAAAAATCTTATTTTTTTCTCTCGGATAGATAATTGAGCATGCTATAAGTAATTTACAAGATTTAATGGGACTGACCGGAAAAAATTTAGGTTTTAAATTAAACTTTATTTTTAAATGATCTCTCCAGCGTTTCAATTCATTAAGCCTATTTTTTTGTATCGATAGTGGTCTTTTAGAAACCATTTTAATGTCTTGCAGTTCGAAGAGTTTAAAAATATCAACTGGTATTAAGTCTATATCTATATCATAAGAATTTGAAATTTGTTTTAATCTGTCTAAGCTTAAAAAGCTCCATGGTGAAGCTGGAACCATGTAAAATTTAATATTATTTTTCATATAATTTTATAATATAATAAAAAATTATTATTTAAAACGAAATAAAATGACAAAAGAATTACACAAGCATTCCATTACAGAACTTATAAAAGGATACAAAGAAAAATCTTTTTCACCTCTTGAAGTAGCTGAAGAAATTATTAAAAAAATTAATAGTCAAAATGAAAAGTTAAATGCTTTTGTTCATTTTGATGAAGAATATGTTTTGCAACAAGCAGCTAGTTCCAATGCTAAATATGACAACGATCAGTCCAGAGGTTATTTAGAAGGTGTTCCTATTAGTATAAAAGATTTGATTGTTACAAATAATATGCCTACAAATAGAGGATCATTAACATCAAGTCTTCCAGTGAATTCAGATTTTGATGCACCTGTGGTCAAAAAATTAAAACAAAAAGGTGCAATTATTTTGGGTAAAACCGCATCTCCAGAGTTTGGGCATAAAGGAACAACTCAAAGTTTGAAACATGGAACAACTAATAACCCATGGAATATTTCTTTAAATACTGGTGGAAGTTCAGGAGGTTCATGTGCTGCAGTAGCAGCAGGATTAGGACCAGCGTCAATAGGAACAGACGGTGGAGGTTCAATCAGAATACCATGTGGTTTTTGTGGTTTGTTTGGACACAAACCTACCTTTGGAAAAATACCTGCATATCCTATTTCTCCTTTTGGAACAATTGCTAATCTGGGACCTATTACTAGAACTGTAAAAGATAGTGCAATTATAATGAATAGTGTAGCTATTCCAGATTTGCTGGATTGGCATTCTTTGCCTGAAGAAAGAATAGATTATACACTATATGAACAAGATCTCAGAAAAAACTTTAAGGTATGATACTCTAAGTTTTGTGGCATGGAAAAATATTTCAATAAGTCGTTAATGGACAAAGAAATATTGCTAAAAATTGAAGAAACTATTTCAGTTTTATCAAGACATGGCCTTCAGGTTATAGAAAGAAACTTCATAGAATGGCCTCATAACCCGCTAGAGATTTTTATGGTAATGTGGCAGGCTGGAGCAGCAAATTTAGCAAGAAAAATAACTAAAAATGATTATGATAAGATGGAGCCTTCTTTTTTAAATTTCATAGAACAGGGAAATCAATACAGTATGTTTGACTTGATGGATGCAGTCGCATGCTTTCATTGTTACATTTCTGCAAAAAGAATGGGTTGTTCATGACCTCTTCCTTATTTGCTTGATCTTCGATACGTTCTAATAATTGATGGATGCAGAGGCAAAAAGAGCAGAAAATTCTATGCACATGAAAAAAGTTTTCTCTGAAATAGATGCTTTAATTGGTCCCACTTTACCAGTGTTAGCATTTAATACTGATAATAATGTTCCAAAAGGATTTCCAGATGATGATCTTTTTTCATGGCTTCCCTTTACCTATCCTTTTAATTTGACTAAAAACCCTGCTTGTAACGTTAATGCAAACTTCTCTAAATCAGGCTTGCCAATCGGCATGCAAATAGTAGCAGACATTTACAAAGATAAAACATGCTTTGAGCTTGCTTTCTTTTTAGAACAGGTTATGAAATTAACAGATAAATGGCCTAATTTATAAGTGTTATTTTTCATTAAAATATAATTTTTTTTTCCTTTTATCGTCAAGATAGAACGTATTAATTACTTTAGAATAATCATTATTAAATTCTATACACAAAGGATTACCAGTTGGAATTTCAAGCATGTTTATTTTGTTATTGCTTATGTTAAAGAGATATTTGCTTAGTGCTCTAAGAGAGTTTCCATGAGCTGCAACTAAGATATTCTTCCCTGAATTGATTTGAGGTTGAATTATTTTCTTGTAAAAAGGAATAACTCTATCATAAGTATCTTTTAAAGATTCTGTTAGAGGAATTTTATTGGCAGGGATATCTATATTTAATTTACTGAATTCTTTAAGATATAAACTGTTCTTTTCTATTGGAGGAGGAGCTCTATCCCAAGACCTTCTATAATTTTTAAAAACATCTTCTCCTAATTTAATTTTTGTTTCTGCTTTATTTAATCCAGTTAATGATCCATAATGTCTTTCATTTAATTCCCAAGCCTCATTTATTAATATTTTTTTATCACTAATTTGATTTAAAATAACTTCGAGTGTGTTTTTAGCTCTTCTTAAATAAGAAGTGTAAGAATTAGATATTTTAATATTTAGATTTTTTATAAGCTCTCCTGCGAGTGTTGCCTCATGTTTACCTTTATTTGATAATCCTGCATCTACCCAACCAGTAAACTGATTTTTTGCATTCCATTCACTTTGGCCATGTCTTACTAAAATTATATTTGTCATTTTTCCTCTTTAAAATTTACCTTCCTATAATCAAGTTTATTTAAAAAAACATAAACTTTTTTTTCTAATAATCGTATAGTGTACTTTAATTTAATTAATATTTGAATTATAGTTAATTTGTGGAGGGATTATTATGAAAGGAAATGATAAAGTAATAGAGCATTTAAATCAAGTTTTAAGGAATGAGTTAACTGCAATCAACCAATACTTTTTACATTCTAAAATGTTCAAGGATTGGGGATACAATAAATTAGGTGATTATGAGTATAAAGAGTCTATTGATGAGATGAAGCATGCTGATCAAATAATTGCTAGAATACTATTTCTTGAGGGATTGCCTAATGTGCAGGAAATGAACAAAATCATGATTGGTGAAGAGCCTGTTGAGTGCTTAAATTGCGATTTAAAGCTTGAGGAAAAAGCTTTACTAGATTTAAAAAATGCAATCTCTGATTGTGAGCAATTAAAAGACTTTGTATCAAGAGATTTATTTAGAAGTATTTTAGATAGTGAAGAAGAACATGTAGATGTGATAGAAACTCATCTTGGTTTAGTTGAAAAGGTAGGAAGAGAAAACTGGTTGCAAAGCCAAATTTAAGATATTATTCTGTACATGAAGAAATTTTAAGATATTATTCTGTACATGAAGAAATCTTTTTCTAGCACCAAAAGTTATATTGCATCAAATGAGTTAATAGAAGCTGTAAACGCTAGTATTATTTTAGAAAAGCCTCTTCTTGTGAAGGGTGAGCCTGGAACAGGGAAAACAAGGCTTGCTGAAGAAATTGCAGAGACATTCAATACTCAACTAATTCCTTGGCACATTAAATCTACTACAAAAGCGCAACAAGGTTTATATGAATATGATGCAGTTTCAAGATTAAGAGATTCTCAATTAGGTAATAAAAAAGTTTATGATATAAAAAATTACATTAAAGAGGGAGTTCTGTGGAATGCTTTTTTATCTGTAAAAAAACCAGTGCTCTTAATTGATGAGATTGATAAAGCTGATATAGAATTTCCTAATGATTTATTACAAGAGTTAGATAGAATGGAATTTTATGTTTATGAGACAGGAGAAACAGTTTATGCTAAACAAAGACCCATAGTAGTTATCACTTCTAATAATGAAAAAGACCTACCAGATGCTTTTTTAAGAAGATGCTTTTTTCATTATATTAGCTTTCCTGATGAAAGAACTTTATTAGATATCGTCAAAGTTCATCATCCAAATATTAAAAAAAATCTTTTGAATTTGGCCTTAAGTTCGTTTTTAGATATAAGAGATACCCCAGGTTTGAAAAAAAAACCATCTACTTCCGAGCTTATTGATTGGTTAAAACTTCTTGTAGCTGATGACCTCAACCCAGAAGACCTAATTAAAAAAAACAAAAATAATCTATTGCCACCACTTTATGGAGCTTTGCTAAAAAACGAGGCTGATGTTGAGCTGTTTCAAAAAATAGCATTTATGGCTAGAAGAGAATAAGAGAATCTTAATGTTTTTAAAACTTTTTTATACCCTAAAATCATCTGGAGTTCCAGTTACTATAAGAGAGTATTTAGACATGTTGAATGGATTAGATAAAGGTTTATGCAACAAAAGTAAGGTAGAAGACTTTTATAACTTAGCACGTCTTAGTTTGGTTAAAGACGAAAAATATTTTGATCGTTTCGACTTAGCATTTAAAAGTTTTTATGAATTCAATAATGATTTTTTTTTAGAATTAAAAAAAAAAATTTCTCAAGATTGGCTTAGTGATCAATTAGAAAAAATATTTTCCGACGATATGAAAAGAAAAATTAAAAACGACAAAGATTGGGAAGAAGTTTTGAAAGAGTTTGAGAAGATACTTGCTGAACAAAAACAAAGGCATCAAGGGGGAAATAAGTGGATAGGAACAGGAGGAACATCGATGTATGGAAATTCTGGTTACAATCCTAAGGGTATTAGAGTAGGCGGAGTTTCAAAAAATAAAAGTGCTGTTAAAGTTTGGGATAAAAGAGAGTTTAAAAATTTGGATGACCAAGTTTTTCTAAATACAAGAAATATTAAAGTAGCTTTAAGAAGGCTTAGAAAATTTACTAGACAAAGCGATGAGTTAGAGTTTGACCTGAAAAGCACAATATCTTCAACATCAAAAAATGGAGGAGTGCTAGATATTAAATTTATGCCAGAAAGGACAAATAAAGTAAGAGTATTATTGTTCATAGATATTGGCGGGTCTATGGATGAACATGCACAAATTTCCGAAGAAATATTTTCTGCTGCAAATTCAGAGTTTAAAAGTTTAGATTTTTTTTATTTTCATAATTGTATTTATGAAAATGTCTGGAAGGATAACAGAAGACGAACTGATAACTTTACCAGTACCGATGAAATTTTAAGATTTTATAAAAAAGATACTAAAGTGATTATAGTTGGAGATGCTTTAATGTCTCCATATGAAGTAGTTTATTCAGGCGGAAGCATTGAACATTGGAATGAAAACCCCGGAAGTCATTGGATAAAAAAAATTGTTAATTATTATGATAAAGTAATATGGCTTAATCCTGAAAAAAAAGAAAACTGGGAATATTCTCAATCTACTAAAATTCTTAAAGAACTATCTAATCATTTGATGTTTGAACTGAATATTTCTGGTATAGAAAGCGGCATGAAAGAGTTAGCGAAATAGATAAAATTAGGGAGAGAAATTATGCGTTTTGCAAATAAAGTTGCTGTAGTTACGGGTGGCGCGTCTGGATTTGGAAAAGGAATTGTTGAAAAATTTATAAATGAAGGTGCAAAAGTTTTAATAGCAGATATAAATATCGAATCAGCTAAAGAATTGGAAAAAGAACTTGGTGCAAACGCTTCTTCCTTAAAAGTTGATGTAACAAAAACCTTAGATATCGAAAATATGATAAAAGATGCGGTATCAAAGTTTTCAAAGATAGATATTTTAATTCAAAATGCAGCTATAGGAATGAAGCCTAGACCATTAGTAGAATCATCAGAGGAGTTATTTGATAAGCTTTTTAATACCAATGTGAAATCAATTTATCTCGGTGCTAAGAATATAATTCCACAATTTATAGCTCAAAAAAGTGGAGGGTCTATTATAAATGTGGTATCAACTGCAGCAATAAGGCCTAGACCAGGCTTGACACTTTACAATGCCACTAAAGGTGCGTTAGTACCTTTAACAAAAGCTCTAGCCTTGGAAGTAGCAGAACACAGAATAAGAGTTAACGGAATATGCCCAGTTGCAGGGGAAACTCCAATGCTTAAAGACTTTTTAGGAGATGATGATCCTGATTCTGTTTATAAAACCTTTAAATCTACAGTACCATTAGGAAGATTAGCTGAACCAAGAGATGTTGCAAATGCATGCTTATTTTTAAGCTCAGAAGAGTCTGATTTTATAACAGGAGTAATGTTAGAGGTTGATGGAGGAAGAACTATTTAAAAAAAAGGTTGCCGAAAGGTGCTAAGTGCATTATTTTAATATCAGATATTTTTTTAACACTCACAATGGGAGGAAATATGACTGTATTAACAGTTAATGGTGTCAATCAGGTGGTAGATGCTCCTGGGGATACTAGATTATTATGGGTTTTACGAGAGCACCTAAGACTAACTGGAACCAAATTTGGATGTGGTTTAGGTTTGTGTGGTGCGTGTACAGTTCATTTAAACGGGGAAGCTGTTCGTTCTTGTCAGGTAGAAATTGCTGATGCTGAAGGAGCAAAGATTACAACCATTGAAGGACTAGATGACAGAGGCGAACATCCTGTGCAAAAAGCATGGCTTGAATTGCAAGTTCCACAATGTGGTTATTGTCAATCAGGTCAGATGATGAATGCTGCTGCATTCTTATCTGCTAATCCAGCACCTTCAGACAGCGAAATAATACAAGCACAACAGGGTAATATTTGTAGATGTATTACTTACACCAGAATCAAGACTGCTATCAGAAGAGCGTCTGAAATTATGCAAGGAGCTTAAGGTATGACAAAACACATGAAAAAAATTGGGAATTTATCTAGAAGGCAAGTATTGGTTGGTTCAGCCGCTGGTGCTGGTCTAGTAATTGGTTATTCTATTTTACCACAAGCTGTAGATAGTGCTTCGAAGGCAATTGCTGCAGGTAATTGGGATCATCAACAATATTTATCAATGGATCCTGAGGGTAAGGCTTACGTGTATGTTACTAAATGTGAAATTGGTCAACATGTAGGAACAGCTTTAGCTCAGGCAGTAGCAGAAGAATTAGAAATTAACTGGGATGACGTTAATGTGATCTATCCTGATTCTCATGCTAAGTGGGGTTTAATGATAACTGGAGGTTCTTGGTCAGTTAACTGGACTTTTGATAGAAACTCTAGAATAGGAGCATCAGCTAGAATAGCTTTGATTGAAGCTGGTTCTAAGATGATGAAAGCTACTCCTAATAATTGTTATGCAAAGAATAGTAGAGTTTTTACAGCTGATGGTCGTTCTGTATCTTACAAGGAAATTCTTAGCAAAAACACTATAGACAGAACTTTTGATGAAGAGGAAATGAAAGCTATTAAGTTAAAAAGTTTTGGAGAGTATTCTGTAGTAGGTCAGTCAAAGCTGCCTTTTGATTTGCCTGGTAAAATTGACGGTTCTGCAAAATATGGAAGTGATGTATTTGTACCTAACATGGTTTATGGTATTCCAGTACCAAACCCAGTAAGATGGGGAGCTATTCCAGAGTCAGTAGATGAGTCTGCTGCGAAGCAAATTGATGGATATGTTGGTGCTTATGTAGAGAAAAATGGTTTTGCTAGAATTAACACAGGCTATGTAGTAGCTTTGGGTGAAACTGTTTGGGCTGCCATGAACGCTGCTAAGGCTCTGAAAATCAAGTGGGATTTAGGAGAAAATAAAAATGTTTCTTCTGAAGATATTAGAAATGAGTCTGTTAGATTACAACAAGATCCATCCGCTGGATTTCTATGGGTTCTAGAAGGTGACACTGATGAAGCAATGAACAATGCAGCGACGAAACACTCTGCTGTTTATGAAACTGCAATTGCTTATCATGGATGCCATGAACCAATGAATTGTACTGCTTATGAAAAAGATGGAATTTGGCATCTTCATGGTGGTAATCAGTGGATGAGTATGGCTCAACCTACTGCAGCAGCGGCACTGGGCGTTGAACCAGACACAGTTGTATGTCATCAATACTTAGCTGGTACTGGTTTTGGAAGAAAAACGGAACCTGACTACTTTGTATTAGCTGCTCAAACAGCTAAATATGCAGGAAGACCAGTAAAACTATTGTTTACTAGAGAACAGGATATGCAGTTCGATTTCCACAGAACACCTACATATCAAGCTGTTGAAGGTGGAGTAGAATTTGGTAGAATGATTGCTATGAATCATGATGTTGTGGCTGGTTGGTCAACTAAAAGAGCTGCACCGGGTTTTATGCCTGATTCAGTTGATAAAAAAGGTAAAGTAGACCAATTTTCAACTAATGGTTCAGATCATTGGTATGATATTCCTAATCATAAAGTAAGATCAATTAACAACGAACTATCTGATAGAGCACTTCCAGTTGGTTTCTTGAGAGCTGTTGCTCCTTCTTGGACTTTTTGGGCAGTAGAGAGCTTTATGGATGAAATGGCAAAAAAAGCTGGTGAAGATCCTTTAGCTTTTAGAATTGCACATCTTAGAGCTGCA
>CAYTJO010000011.1:12324-13540 GCA_964438215.1 uncultured Rhodospirillaceae bacterium | reverse complement strand
AAAGGACTTATTCTATCCAAAATAATTCCTAAAGGTATTTGCATTAAAGCAAAGGATAAAAAAAATATACCACCTAACCTTCCTATTTGCTCATAATTTAATTGAAATTCCTGACTGATACTAACAGCATTTATCCCTAGTGCAGATCTTAGAAACTGACTAATAAAGTAAACGCTTGCTAAGACTAATACTATACCTATAGAAATATTTTTTTTTTTCATTTAATTAAAATAATTTAATTAAATTAATTTAATAGTTTGATTAATATTTTTATTTTAATAAACTTAAAAAATGTATAAAAAAATCTTATACTTCAGTTATATCCTAGAATCAGTGGTAAAATTTTTTGGTAAGTTTGGAGCATGGTTATCATTACCGCTAATTTTTATTATCATATTTGATGTTATTACAAGAAGATTTCTTATACTTGGTTCTACAAAAATTCAAGAGATGGAATGGCATTTACATGCAGCTATCTTTCTTTTATCTCTCGGTTTTGCTTACATTAAAAACGCTCATGTAAGAATAGAAATTGTTAGAGAAAAATATCCTCCTATTTTAAAATCTTTATTTGAAATTTTTGGAATTCTTATTTTTCTCATCCCCTACTCATGCATGATTATATATTATGGAATAGATTTTGTTATGAGATCATATAATTTAAATGAAGTTTCAGCAGCATTAACAGGTTTATCTCACAGATGGATAATTAAGTCTTTCATTCCATTAGGAATGCTATTACTTTTTTTAGCAGGCTTATCTATTTTACTGAGAAATGTTATGTACGTTATAGCTAGAGTAAAAAATGATCAAAAAACTTTAACCACCTTTTTTAAAAAAAACCCTGATTTATAGGAAATTTAAAAAGAAAGATTACTCATATGGATTTTATTGAATTATTACCTGTTTTTATGTTTTTAGCATTAGCGATATTACTTTTTAGTGGTTATCCTGTAGCTTTTGTATTAGGCGGAGTAGGTTTGTTTTTTGGTTTTATTGGAATATATTTTGAAGTTTTTAATTTAATTGAATTTTTTAATATTTTATCTAGAATTTGGGGCGGAGTCTGCGAAAATTTGATACTAGTTGCAATACCTATGTTCATATTTATGGGGACCATGCTAGAAAAATCTGGAATAGCTAAAGATTTATTATATGCTTTGCAAATAATGCTAAGAAAAGTTCCTGGCGGTCTTGCCTTGTCTGTAACTATCAT
>CAYTJO010000011.1:6789-12314 GCA_964438215.1 uncultured Rhodospirillaceae bacterium | reverse complement strand
AGGAGAAATAAATTATGGCAGCAACAACAGGAATAATAGGAGCTTCAGTTGTAATGATGACTCTTTTAGCACTTCCTGTGATGTTAGAAAGAAAATATGATAAATCTCTTTCTACTGGAACAATTGCAGCTTCCGGAACACTTGGTATCTTAATTCCACCCTCAATCATGCTGGTTATAATGGCAGACCTTCTTGCAATTTCAGTGGGAACATTATTTATTGCCTCTGTTTTTCCCGGATTACTTTTAGCTCTATTGTATTTCATCTATCTTTTTTTAAGAACTAGGTTTAATCCTTCATTGGCTCCACCATTGCCAGATGAAATTGGACCAGCTGATGCTAAGGAAAAATTGAAATTGATATTTAAATCATTTTTGCCTCCTATTTTTTTAATGATTTTAGTGTTAGGGTCTATATTTGGTGGATTTGCTACACCTACTGAGGCTGCAGGAGTTGGTGCCTTAGGATCTATATTACTAGCTATATTAAACAAAAGGTTGAACTTCAAAGTTCTTAAAGAAGTGACTGAAAGATCTGCATTAACAGGTGCAATGATATTTGGTATATTTGTTGGTGCTACTGCATTTTCATACGTTTTTAGATCACTTGGAGGTGATGACTTAATACACCATTTTGTTAATGAAATTGGTTTTGGTCCATGGGGTGTTCTATTTATTATGATGGGTTTAGTTTTTTTACTAGGTTTTTTCTTTGATTGGATAGAAATTACTTTAATAGTTTTACCACTTTTTGCTCCAATAATGAAAACCTTAGACTTTGCAGGGCATGTTGCCCCAGACCTTATCATACCATGGATTGCAGTATTGTTAGCAGTCAATTTACAGACTTCTTTTCTAACTCCTCCTTTTGGCTTTGCTTTATTTTATATGAAAGGCGTTGCTCCTTCAGATGTCAAAATTCAAACTATTTATAAAGGAATAATTCCTTTTGTAGCATTACAACTAGTAGGACTAGCTTTAGTAATTAAATTTCCTGAAATTGCTTTATGGTTACCAAGTCGTATTTTAGATTAATTTTATTTACTATATTAATTTTTTTTAGTAATCCAGTAATATACAGCATGGATAATACAAAAATAGAACTAAGTCTTGAGGAAGCGCTCAATCAATATGAAAAGGGAAATATATTAATTATTGACGTACGTACGTCTAATGAATGGAAAATGACTGGAATAATTCCTGACTCAATATTAATCAATATGCATGATGATAATCACCAAGAAAGAAAAGAGTTTTTGGAAGAATTAAAAAAGGAATTATCTCTAAATCAGAATAAGAATATTGCATTTATTTGTGCCTCTGGGGCAAGATCTAAAATTGTATCTGATTTCCTTATAAATGATGGGTATAAAAATATTTTTCATATACCTGATGGTATATTAGGAAAACAAAATAACGGATGGTTATTTCAGGGCTACCCAATACTTGATTACAACGAAAAGAAAGAAACAAAATGAACTTTTCAGGAAATTACTGTTTTCAAGAAAAAATAGATAAGATTTGGGATGACCTTAATAACCCAGAAATATTAAAAAAATCTATACAAGGGTGCAAAGAATTTATAGAAAAAGCTCAAGATAGTTTTTTTTTTAAAATCCAAGTTAAAATAGGTCCAATCAATGCTCCCTTTACCGGAGAACTCAAAATAATAAATAAAAACCCTCCTTTTAGTTATATCATTGAAGCTAAGGGTAATGCTGGTCAACTTGGAGGAGCTAGCGGTAAGGTTGAAATCAAACTCAATGAAAAAAACTCTACCACAAATTTATTTTATACAGCAGATACAAAAATCAATGGAAAAATTGCTCAACTTGGTTCTAGACTAATTGAAGGAACGGTAAAAAAAAATACTACTTTATTTTTTAACAGCTTTGAGAATATATCTTCTAGCAAGAACTCTGCAAGCTATGAAGAAGTAATAAAAAGAGAAAAAATTATTGAAAATAAAATAACTATTAATAATCTTAATAAAAAATACCTTTATGCTTTTTTTATAATACTAATCGTATTATTTATTATTATAATAAATTATGAATAAAATTAAGATTAATTTTAAAATAAATGATAAGCAAATAAATAGAGAAGTAGATTCTAATGTTCTTTTATCTGATTTTATTAGATATGATTTAAAGTTAACCGGAACCCATATTGGATGTGATACTTCACAATGTGGTTCATGTATCGTGATGTTAAATGATAAGTGTGTAAAGTCATGCTCTATTTTATTAGCACAATGCAATAATAAAAGGCTTACTACAGTAGAAGGTATAGGAAAAACAGATAATTTGCATAAAATCCAAGAAGCTTTCAAAAGCCATCATGGTTTACAATGTGGTTTTTGCACTCCAGGCATATTATTTTCTGCTTTAGAATTATCTCAAAGAAAAAATAAAAAAACAGAAAATTACATTAGGGAGTTTTTAGATGGAAATTTATGTAGATGTACAGGTTATCATAACATCATTAAAGCAATTAAAAGTTATTTAAAGGAAAAAGATTTACTAGATGAAAAAGTTTAATTACCACTCTCTAAAAAATTTAAATGAAAGCTATAACCTTTATAAATCATGCGAATTTCCTCAATACTTAGCAGGAGGCATGACTTTATTACCCTCTATAAAACAAGGTCTTTCATCACCTACTGATTTAATAGACCTATCGTTAATAGAAGAAATGAAGGGAATCTCTGAAAATGAAAACAGTATAACTGTTGGTAGCTTAACTACTCATAATGAATTAGCACAATCAACCATAATAAAAAATAAGCTATCTGGATTGGCTTCGTTAGCTTCAAGGATAGCAGACAATGCTGTTAGGAATAAAGGAACTTTAGGAGGAGCAGTATGCAATGCCGACCCTGCAGCAGACTATCCTGCAGCATTAATTTCGCTTGATACAGAATTAACAACCAATTTGAGAAAAATTAATGTAAAAGATTTTTTTTTAGATATGTTTGAAACTTCTTTGCAGGAAGGAGAAATTTTAAAAAATATTACTTTTCCTAAAGCAGATTTGTCTAACTATGAAAAATTTTCAAGCCAAGCCTCTAAATATGCGATTGTTGGAGTTTTTGTAGCTGTTAGCAAACAAAAAATTAAAGTTGCAATAACCGGAGCTTCAAACAAGCCATTTCTTTTATTGGATTTAGATAATTATAATATCAACGAAGCAATTGAGTTTAATTTAGAAAATATAGATTTTAGTAAATATGATATTAATAGTGACTTAAATGCAAGTTCAGAATACAGAATATCTTTAATAAAATCTTTAATTAAAAAGTCACTAAATAATTTTATTTATGAATGAAAAAGAAATATTTCTAAGGGCAGAGGAATGGCTTATAAAAGGTTTAGATATTGCCATAATTACAGTAATTGAGACATGGGGATCTAGTCCTAGACCAGTAGGCAGCTCAATGGTGGTCAACTCTCAAAATAATATTATAGGGTCAGTATCAGGAGGTTGTATTGAAAATTTTGTTTTTGCAAAAAGCCTAGAAGTAATAAAAACCAATAGATACCAAATACTAGAGTTCGGAGTCACCAATTCTCAAGCTTGGGAAGTAGGTCTAACCTGCGGTGGGAAAATTAAAGTTCTTGTTGAAAAGTTTACTATAAAAGATTTAGAAATTATTAAAAAGATAAATAAAATTTTCAATACTCAAGGAAAAATTATATTAGCAACAAATTTATCAACTGGTGAAAAAAAAGTTTTTGAACACTCTCAAAATTCAGATGTCATATCTTCAAAAATTTTAAAAAATGAGACCTCTAAAATTGAAAAAATTAAAGGAATTAATTGGTTTTCAAAGGTTTTTGCTTCACAATATAAGATTATTATAATTGGTGCTGTACATATTTCTGAACCATTAGTAGATTTAGCCAATGTATTAGACTTTAAAATTTTTTTAATTGACCCAAGAAATAACTTTGATAAAAGCAAGTTTATAAATAAGGTTACTCTTTTAAATGATTGGCCAGATGAAGGGTTGAAAAAACTAGAAATTGATAATAAAACTAGCATCGTGACTCTTACTCATGACCCAAAACTTGATGATCCAGCATTGATATTTTCACTAAAATCTAATGCATTATACATTGGGTGTCTAGGTTCAAAAAAAACTCATGAAGCAAGAGTTAAAAGATTAGAAAAGAAAGGGTTTTCTAAGAAAGAAATAAATAAAATTTATGGTCCTATAGGTTTAAATATTATTGCTAAAACTCCTGCTGAAATAGCCTGTTCTATCATATCACAAATAGTATTAAGAAAGAATCAAGATGATTTTTAGAATAGTTTCAACTAAAAATGCAAACTCTTATATATTAGGCCATACTATCAAGCTAGAAAATTCTTATCTTAAAAAAGGAAAAATCCTAAATGAAGATGATATATCATTACTCATTAAAAATAAAATAAATAGTATATATGTTGCAATAAAAAGTAAAAATGACTATTCAGAAAACTATTCAGCAAAATCAATTGCTAAACATTTATCATCTAAAAACCTATATGAGCCTGAAGTAAACAATGGAAGGGCTGATTTATTTGCTAACAAAAATGGTATGCTAAAAATTAATAAAGAAGAGTTATTGAAAATAAACTCGCTATTCCCTGAAATAGCTGTTTGTACATTAAAAAACTTCAGTATAGTTAAAAAAGGTCAGTTAGTAGGAAATGTCAAGATTCTTCCTTATGCTGTAAGCAAAAAAAAAATAGAAAAAATTTTAAAAAATAATGCCTTTAAAAAAATATTCCAAATATCTGAAAGAAATATTAGAAGAGTAGGAATAATTTTTACATCTAACAATAAGAATAATCTAAAAAAAGAAAAAATACTGCAAGCAGTTAACTTCAGATTAGAGAACTTCGATTTGCGAGTGAATGTTACAAAGGTATGTCAACATAATCATAAAATGCTTTCAGAAAATATAAAAGAAATACTTAAAAAAAATATTGAGCTAATTCTGATATATGGAGAAACATCTATTAGTGATATTAATGATGTTGTGCCTCGAAGTATTATAGAGTCAAAAGGAAAAATTTTATCAAGTATTTTACCTACAGATCCTGGTAATTTATTATTGATTGGAAGTATTCCAAACACTGTTGTCATAGGAGTTCCTGGCTGCGCTAAAAGCCTTAAAAGGAATGGGTTTGATGATATTTTAGAAAGAGTTTGTCATGGAGAAAAATTTAATAAAACAAAATTAGCTGAATTAGCTGAAGGTGGTTTATATAAAAATATAATTAGAAAATTTAAAATTACTAAAGATTTATGATTTCTGCTATCATTTTAGCTGCTGGCTTATCAAGAAGAATGACACTTGGAAATAAGTTACTATTAGAAAAAAACAATGTTCCCATTATTAAAACTACTTTAGAAAGAATCAAAGCATCTAAGGTAGAAGATATTACAATTGTACTTGGAAAGGATTCAAAGCTTATCTTAAATTCAATCAAGGATGAAAAAATAAAAAATTCTCTTAATAAAAATTACCAATATGG
>CAYTJO010000011.1:0-6732 GCA_964438215.1 uncultured Rhodospirillaceae bacterium | reverse complement strand
TCCACATATAAAAAAATTATTAGTGATTTTTATAAAAAAAAAAAAAAAAAAAATATTATTCCTTACTTTAAAAATAAAAAAGGAAATCCAGTACTCTTTAGTAGAAATTATTTTGAAAGTTTAATGAGTATTAAAGGAGACGAAGGAGCTAAACAATTAATAAAAAAAAAACAAAAAGACTTTATAAGTGTATCTACTTCTGATAAAGGAATATTAGAAGATATAGATAATGAGAGCCAATATCTTAGTTTTATAAAAAATGAAGAAAACAATTAAAATTATTTTATGGGATTTTGGAGGAGTGCTTACTAATAGTCCTATACAAAATTTTTATAAATATGAGAAAAAAAATAATATCTTGCCTGGCACTCTTATTAAAATTAACAACAATAATAAACTTAATAATGCTTGGGCTAAATTAGAGAAAAATGAAGTTGACAAAGACGAGTTTACTAAACTTTTTTTAAAAGAAGCTGAAGAATTAAAAGATAAAAATAAATTAGATGTAGAAAAAATTCTAGAATGTTTAGATGTAGAGTTAAACATTGAAATGGTTAAAGTCTTTCTTAAATATAAAGACAAAATACCTTGTGCTTGTCTTACAAACAACATACCAGAAAGCATTAACCATAAAGCCAGAGAAACTTTTAAAAAATTTAAAAAACACTTCTCTCATGTTTTTGAATCTAGTAAAATAGGATTAAGAAAACCAGAAGAAGAGGTTTATAAATATGTAACAAAAAGATTAAATGTGTGTTCAGAAAATATTTTATTTATGGATGATTTAGGTATAAACTTAAAGCCAGCGAGGATGTTAGGCTTTAACACCTATAAAGTAGTAAATACTGAAGATACAAAACTATTTTTACAAAATTTACTGGAGTTATAAATGCAAGATTTAACCTTTACAAAAGTAATTATTAGAGGAGTAGATGTACCTCTTAAAAAGCCTATAATTGCTCACATAGGTACTTTTAAGAGCTGGCCTTATTTGTGTGTAGATGTTTTAACTAAAGAGGGTATTGTTGGTAAGAGTTATATAGGGCCTTACCTAAAAGATTATTTGCCTTCTATAGCATCTTGTATAAGAGTATTATGTAAAAACTATGAGGGAAAAAAAATAGAACCTCATAATTTTTTTCAAGATTCTATGAAGTCCTTGTCACTGCTGGGATTTAAAGGAGTAGCCTTATATGCTTTAGCTGCACTAGATATAGCCTTTTGGGATGCTTTTTCAAAAGCTTCAAATCAACCATTTGCAAAGTTATTAGGGGGATCTATAAATACTCCAATCAAGGCATATAATTCGAGTGGTCTATGGCTTATAGAGAATGAAAAAATTGCTAAAGAAGCTGAACTATTAAGAAAAGAAGGAGACTTCAGAGCATTAAAATTAAGAATTGGAAGAGAAAGTTATAAGCAAGATATTGAAGCATATAAAGAAGTTAAAAATGGAGCTGGCTCTGATACAGTTATAATGTCAGACTTTAATATGTTCTATACTACTAAAGAAGCAACAAGAAGATGTATTGAACTAGATGATTTAGGTTTTTTTTGGTTTGAAGAACCTATTCAATATAACCAATTAGACGATATGAAGAAGATATGTGAAATAATAAAAACACCTATCACAATTGGAGAAAACTTTCATGGACCTAAGGATGCTTATGACGCCCTATTAAAAGGTGCTTGTGATATGATAATGCCTGATTTAATGAGAATTGGGGGTGTATCAGGATGGTTGAAAACAGCATCTATATCAGAGGCTTTTAATGTAGAGTTTTCTACTCATCTTTATCCTGAAGTTTCAGCTCACCTAATGTGTTTAACTCCTACTGCAGAATGGCTCGAATGGGTTGATTGGCAAAACCCTATTCTAAAAGAACCCTATGAAATTTCAAATGGGAATATAATCATTCCTGATAAGCCAGGCTTTGGATTAGAATGGAATGAAGAAGTATTATCTGAATTTAATGTAAAAGTTTAATTATAGAAATTATAAAAATTTATTCTTAATGGTATTTAATTACTTTACTAGTTGATTGAGAAGTTCATAAATATACTTTCGTAATTTAGCCTTAGAATATTTAGGTAGTTCTCTATTTAGCCAGTGGTATAAATGTCTATTTAGTATATTATTAATTTTATTATTTAGCTCATATTCAAATTTTTCATACTTATCCCTATTTTGCTCCTTATATTGTTTTTTAAATGGATTGCTAGGAACTCTTTTTATGCTTTTAATACCTAACCTTTCACTAGTTCTTTGAGACTGGCTCTCAACATCTATGGTAACATCGACTAAATTAATGTCTTTGCTATTAATGTTTGTAATGATTTGAGTGCTTTTTTCTAAATCTTGGACTTCATCCGCCTTTTTAAGTAAATTTTTAAAAGACTCTGCTATTTCTGATTTATTTTTATTAAAGCTCATTTTACTACTTTGGATTATTCAAAATTCGTATTGTGTTAATTTTATACTCTCTTGCATTTATTTTGCCATCTAAATATTTTTTTCTTAAGTTTATTAATTTTGTTTCTTTGTTAACTAGTTTTTTTTTAAAAGAATATTTAATAAAAATAAATTGCAGAATATTATTTACAAAACTTAATAAAACTATAATGAAAAAGAACAATAATAGTAATAAATAAAATTTTACATAAAGAGAGTTACTTGAAAAATTTTGAATTAACGATTCTATAAAATTAGATTCAACCATACTAAATACATAGTGGTAATAAAGTTTAATATATACTAGCATAATTTATGTTTTACATTAAAAAAATATTTTCATGCATATTTATTATGCTCTGTATTATCTTTGAATTATCATTTACAGTAGCCAAGGAAATTAAAGAAATTCAAAGTTTTCTTAATTTGAAGAATTTGTATCTTAATGATTTTTCATATATGCATAATAATTACATTAAACTTATATCATTAAATGTAGTTGAGGAAGCTCATGAGGTGCCTGTAGTTATTAAGCTACCAAAAGAACTAGCAAATGCTAAACAAGTTGCAATCCTAATAGATAATAACCCTATTCAACTTGCTGCTAAAGTGTTTCCACATAAAAATATTAAATCTTTGGGGTTAAATATTAGACTAGAGCAAGACTCTTTAGTCAGAGCGGTAGTTTTAGACCAAAATAATGTATGGCATGTTAATTCTAAAAAAATTCTTGTTAATTCTCCTGGAGGTTGTTCACTTCCTTCGTGTAATCCTGAAAAAGAATTATGTGAAGTTAAAGAAATAGGGAAAATTAAATTTAATAAATATAAGAGATCATCTGGAAATTGGAGATATAAAGTTTCAATTAACCACCCTATGGACACAGGTTTAGTCACAGATTCTAAAACAGGAAAAATAATACCAGAATACTTTATTAATCAAATAACTTTTAATAATTCTAAAGGTATACCTCTGGCAAGGGCAGAAACTTATGGAGCACTATCTGCTAACCCTGTAATAATTATAGACTTTTTTGAAGATTTTAATTTATCTACTGTTATTGCTAATGATACCAATGGAAAAGTATTTGAGTTAAACAAAGAGTAAAAACAAAAAAATCAATCACTAACTATGAAGCTTGAGGTGATAGATCGCTTTCTTTTTCATCTTTTACTTCTTTGTCATCTTCCAATTCTGGTGCTGGTATTTCTGAAAAATTGAAGTTGGACTTTTTATCTTGTTCTCTAATTATCAACTGTACATCTTTCGAAGTTTCGGCATAAATTTTTGAAAACATTCTCATTTCATTAAACATACAATAACCTCTTAACATAGACATCGATCCTTTGCTCATGTAAATTGTTAAAATTATCCAAGACGCTAAAAATAACCACCATTCTATCGTTCCCAATAAAACAAATAATATAATTATTAAAGACAATGGTAGATACAACTTGTAATGAAAAAACCAAATTAAAGGAAATAGGGAAGCAAAGAGTGACCCTTCGTTAACTTCAATTATATTATAACGATGTCCTTTACCTCTAAAAACCTCATATTCTCTATAACTATCAAAATTATTAATACTATCTAAATAATTTCCCACTTTTTCTAGCATTTGAGAATCTTCATCTGATCCAGTTTCTAATAGTTGTATTCCTAATGGCCCTGCAGCTAAAACATTGAAAAATGAATTTTTTCTATAAATTGTTAAAATAGTTTTTTGTTTTTCTTTTAAAGTTTCATTAAGAACTTTTTGTGTTCCTCTAAAAGTTTTTTTATCTACTCCTACTATTATATCATTTGTTTTTAAAAATAATGATAGTGCATGAGACCCTCTTTTGAGAGCATCCACTTTTAAAAAAGAGACACCTTCTGCTGATTTTGAAGAGGGAGTTTCCTGTGTATTTTGTTTGTTATCTTCCATTTAAAGTTATGGATACTTTATAACAGAGCTGTTTTTAAATGATTTAGCTAACTCTCCACTTTGATTAGCTAGGTTATTTACAGCCTTAGCTAGATCATTAAAGTTTTTACTCATCTTATTTTGATTAGAAGAAATTTTAGTAAGCAAATTTGAGTTAGTAGCTTTTTTAGATAACTTAATAAGTTTGTTAGTAGTATTTACTTGTGTATCTTTTAGGGTTTTAACAAGTTTATTTAGCTCCTGCATGTTCTTTTTGCTTGAAACATTCATATTTTTTGTAACATTTTCAGCTAAATTAGAAATTTCTGTAACTAACATTTTATTAGTATTATTGAGATTATTATCTAAATTATTAATACTTTCAATTAAAGCATTATTAGTCTCCAATATTTTTCCTTGTTCTTGAATTCCTGTTTGAAGTTGCTCTAGTGCTCCCTTTACTCCATCAACATTTTCTGCAAATACCACTAAAGCCTCTCTACTTGTGCTTGTCATAGCAGACAATTCATTCATAGTTCTACTATAAATTAAAGCGGTTAAACTTAATCCTATTATTGCTGCTAAAATAGAAATTCCAAAAATTATTGTTGTAAATTTATGAACTTGTTTCACAGAAGCCTCCAGTTTTTTGTTTTCATTTTTGATTTTATTATACTCAGATGTAACATCGGTTGCTGCATCTGCAGCATCAAGTGCTATTTTTATACTTTCTTGAACTTCATTAACAGTATTCATATTATTTTTCCATTATATACAATTTATAACTTTTTATAAGCACATTTTATGCCAGATGATTGAAAAACTACTAAAGATGGAATGTTTTTTGAAATAAAACCATAAGCCTTGCAACCATAAGGCTTATGTGCACGATATGTTATGAAAAAATATTTACACCCATGGCATTTTACAAAGTTTTTATTTCTTTTCATTTTTAAATTTACTTTTTAAATAATATATTATTTTTGCTATAGAAAACCTAAATACTGCTATAAACGAAAGCATTCCGCATATTAAAAACACTATTGCTAAAAATTTATTGCTTATCCATATATCAAATGATTTATCAAAGCATATAAAAGAAGAATATAAAAAAGCAAAGCTAACTATATAATCACTAATTTTTTTCATTTTAACTTAAGCATTATTTCTTTTTGTTCCATCTTCATTAAACTCTAATTCATCTGGTATTTCAATATCTGGCTCTTCCATATTTTCACCATTATTAATTTTATAAATATAAGCTAATGCAATTGCTACTGCAGTATAAAGTTTCTCAGAAATCTCAGATCCTATTTCTGAAGTAAAAAATAACGCCCTAGCCAATAATTTGTGGCGAAATACTGTTATTCTATTTTCTTTAGCTTTTTCTATTATTTTTTGTGCTATTTGTCCTCTTCCCATAGATAATACTGTAGGTGCCCCTGGAGATCCAACATCATATTTTAGTGCAACTGCAAAATGTGTAGGGTTTACTATAACAGCGTTAGCATTCTGTACATCCTCAACTGACTCAGCTTGTTTAATTGCTTTTCTGACTGTTTCTAATTGTAGTCTTTTTATTTTAGCCTTTACCTCTGGTGATCCCTCTGTCTCCTTATTTTCATCCTTTAGATCTTGTCTGCTCATTCTAAGAGATTTAATAAAGCTATACTTTTGCCAAGACCAATCTAAAACCGCAATTAATAAAAGAACAATTAATGAAACTAATATTAGCATTGGAAAAAATCCAGCAGCAGTTACTAAAGAGTTTTCAAATGATTCAGTTGATAATTGAATTAGTTCATCTGTCTTTGAATATAAAACATACAAACTTACGCCAAATAATAATGCTACCTTAAGTATACTCTTTAGCAATTCGACTAACCCTTTTATACTAAAAATCCTTTTTAACCCTTCAATAGGATTAAGTTTGCTTCCTTTCCATTCTATAGCTTTAACACTAAATGTGATTCCACCAACAAATAATTGAGTAAAAATCGTTAAAATTAATACGGGAACACCAATAATAATAGTTACTAAAAAAACTTTAAAAAAAGAACTTTTAATTGCTAATAATGCAGAGTTTTCATCTTGTGGAAGACTTAAAAAATAGAACAAATCTCTCCAGTTTGCCAAAATATAATTAAAATTATATGAAAAAAAATAAACTACTATAAACAACATAATCACTGAAGAAAAAACATACATTTCTTTAGATGTAACTGTTTTGCCCTCATCTTTAGCTTTATCTATTCTTCGTTGCGTAGGTTGTTCGGTTTTCTCTTGCCCATCATTTTGATTTTCTTGCGCCATGATTATAATCCCTCTATAAGCCTAGCTATATAATCAATTGCTACTTCTGTTACGTTGTCAA
>CAYTJO010000010.1:12883-13579 GCA_964438215.1 uncultured Rhodospirillaceae bacterium | reverse complement strand
AGGTTGGGGAGGATGGTGGGTTTGGGATCCTGTAGAGAATGTTTCTCTACTGCCTTGGCTATTAACGACAGCTCTTCTTCATTCAGTAAGAGTTACAGAAAAAAGAAATAGACTAAAAAGCTGGACTATTCTTTTATCTATTTTATCTTTTTCATTAACATTATTAGGTACCTTTATTGTAAGATCTGGTTTATTAACATCTGTTCATGCATTTGCTTCAGATCCTGCAAGGGGAATATTTATTTTAAGTTTCTTAGTTTTGATAACGGCTGGTTCTTTGCTTCTATACGCTATAAAATTAGATAAAATAGAAAATAAAAAGTATATATATCTAACTTCTAATATTTTTTTGTGTGCATCTGCATCAACTATTCTACTGGGAACTTTATGGCCATTAATCATTGAAGTTGTTACTGGCAATGATATTTCTGTTGGGGCACCTTATTTTAAAATAGTTTTTTTACCTCTAATATTTCCAGCCATTTTTTTATGTGGAATAAGTTTAAATCTAAACTGGAAAAATACTAATATAGAAAATATCTATAATAAGACTTGGAAGTTTTTAGCTATTTTGCTTTTTTTTATTTCAATTTATTATTTAATATTTGGTGGGCCTCTTCTAATTCTTTTAGGAGTCTCTGCAGCTTTATGGTTGTTTATATCATAGACAATACACTACCTCGTGACATTGTGGAT
>CAYTJO010000010.1:5965-12873 GCA_964438215.1 uncultured Rhodospirillaceae bacterium | reverse complement strand
GCAGCTGTATGGTTATTTATATCTATCGCAGGTGATTTTTTAAATAAACTTACTGATAAAGCAACATTTTTTAAAATAAAATTTTATAAGGCAACAAAAATTAAATTATCTACATATGGAATGTATATAGCTCATATGGGAGTTGGAATATTTATATTAGGAATTTCTCTTTCAGAAGGTATGAAAACTTATTATGAGGGAGTAAATAGGCCAAGTAGTAGGATTAAAATTTCTGATTATAGTATACAGTTTTCTAAACTAGAGAAACTGAAAAAGGAAAATTGGGTTTCAGAAACAGGAGTTTTTTTGGTTAAACGAAATAATTATGAGTTTGAGATGAAAGCAGAAAGAAGAGTATATCTTGATACAGGAATGCCTTCCACTGAAGCAGGGATAAAGAGGAACTTGACTAGTCATTTGTATATTGTTATGGGACAAGAACAGCCGGCTGGATCAGGTAAAAGGATAATTAGAGTATATTATAATCCTAATATAATTTTTATATGGTTAGGAGCAGTAGTTATGGCTTTAGGAGGATTATTGTCATTATTAGATGGTAGGTTAAAAGGCCTAAGAAAATCAAAGTCTTAATACTATGAGATTTTTAAAATATACACCTTTAGCTTTATTTTTTATAGTTTCTATTTTTTTGTATAATAAGGTTAAGTTTCAAAAAAAGTTAGAGCCACTAAGCTCAGCTTTAATAGAAAAACAATTTCCTAATTTAGATATTTACAGCTTAGAAAACGATCAGAATATAAATAATTATATAAAAAATCGTCCTGTAGTAATTAATATTTTTGCATCATGGTGTGCTCCGTGTAGAGTTGAACATGAGGTATTAAAAAGTTTTTCAGAGGATTATGCTATTATAGGAATTGCATATAAGGATAGTGAGGAAAATATAAAAATTTTTTTAGATGAGTTAGGGGATCCTTATGAAAATATATTTTATGACTTTTCTGGGAAAGAATCTATAAATTTAGGATTTTATGGTGTTCCTGAAACATTTTTTGTGAACAAGGAGAGTAAAGTTTTATATAAGCATGTAGGTCCTATTAAAAATGAGGAGTTTGAAATGATAGCACCAATGATTTTTAATTAGTTTATACTGAATTATGATAATTTTTATAAAACTTAGTACAATATTAATGTTACTACTTTCAAATAGTAGCTTTAGTGAAAGTATAGATAGAGAAGAAAAAAAAATGAGAGAGTTAGCTTCAGAGTTGAGATGTGTGGTTTGTCAAAACCAATCATTATTAGAGTCTGACTCAGATTTAGCCAAAGATCTCAAAAGATTAATTTTAGATATGTATTTACAAGGAAAGAGCAAGAATGAGATTAAATCTTTTTTAGTTGATAGATATGGGGAATTTATTTTATTTAAGCCAAAACTAAATAAAAACAATATAATTCTATGGTTTGCTCCAATATTTTCACTTTTAATTATTGCCTTGCTGGCTTACAGGAACTTAAATTTTAATAAAAGAGAAAAGTGATAAGCTATTTTTTAATTATTTTTTTTATAGTTACAATTATTATTTATTGCAGCTTTAATGCTTTTATAAAATCTAATTTAGTTTCTTCTAAAAATAGAATTAGATTAAAATTAATATTATTAATATTTACATTTTCAATCTTAAGCACTTTTCTTTATTTAAAGTTATCTAATTTTTGGATAGGTAAATCTACAATAGAAAAAGTTACCTTTAAAACTAATATAACAAATAAAGAAGCAAATGAAATTCAAATTATTAAGAAAATTATGGAGGAATTAAATAAAAAAATTATTAAGGATCCTACAAACTTAGAAGTTATCTTGCAATTAGCTGAAACAAAGTTTCTTTTAGGTTATCTTGATGATGCTCTAAATTTATATAAAAAAGCTAGAAGTATATCACCAGAAAATATAGAAATTAAAAAAGCAGAAACGCAGGTAAGAGTTATATTAGAAACTAATAAATTGAGTAAGGAAACTTTAGACTTATTTAATCAGATACTACTAGTAGAGCCCAAAAACCTTTTAGCATTATATATTTTAGGACATCATGCTTTTGATAAAAATAATTATTCTGAAGCCTATCAAATGTTTAAAGTACTCAAGGGACTATTAAAAGAAGGAAGTCAAGAGTATAATGATATAGAAAAAAAGATTTTAGAAATGGAAAAAAGAAATGAAAAGCATAATAAATAATATTTCTATAGTTATTCCTGTTTTTAATGAGGAAAAAAATATAATTAATTTATTAGAGGAGATAAAATCAAGTCTTTATAGTAAAATCAAATATGAAATTTTAGTGGTAGATGATGGGTCTACTGATAATACTGTAAATAATATAAGTAGTAAAATAAAACAGTTACATAATATTAAACTTATTATTCATGAAAATAACTACGGACAAAGCACTAGCTTGCTTACAGGAATAAGCAATGCTAAATATGATTATATAGTTACACTAGACGGAGATGGGCAAAATGACCCAGCAGATATTTTAAATTTAATCAGGAAATACAATTATTCTGTCCCTTTTTACTTAGTAATAGGAAATAGAAAAAAAAGAAATGATAAACTTACAAGAAGAATTGCATCAAGATTTGCTTTTTTTGTAAGAAGTTTTATTTTAAAAGACAAAATACCAGACACTGGATGTGCATTAAAAGTATTTAAAAAAAAGGATTTCTTATTTGTTCCTTTTTTTAACCATATTCACAGATTTTTACCTTTTATATTTTCAAATATGGGAGGTGAAATTGTTTCTGTAAATGTAAATCACAGAGAAAGAAAGAATGGAGTTTCTAAATATTCAAATTATCAAAGAGCGCTAGTAGGAATTTATGATTTATTTGGAGTAATTTGGTTGAGAAAGAGGACACATTCTTCTATCTTGGTAAGGAAAATTTATAGCTCCACAAAAAAATAATAAAAGGAAAAAATATGGAAATTAGTTTATCATGGCTTATAATAGGTTTTTTAGGACAACTTTTTTTTTCAGCTAGATTTATCGTTCAATGGATTTATAGCGAAATAAACAAAAAAAGTATTATACCACTAGCATTTTGGTTTTTTAGTATACTTGGAGGAGTAACTTTACTAGCTTATGCAATTCATAGAAAGGATCCTGTTTTTATATTGGGACAGTCTGCGGGATTGTTAATTTATGCTAGAAACCTTTATTTCATAAACAAGCAAAACAAATTAAAGTTTGTTTTTAAAGAGATTAAAAAAAACTTCTTTGATTTCCTAGGAAAGATTAAAAAGCTTTTTAGTAAATAATGGATGTCGTTTATTTCCAATTTTTCAATAAATATAAATTATAGTTTTTAATCTTATTTCTATCACTAAACTTTATAGCTTTTAAAAGATACGACGAAGCACTCCTATCTAACATTTCTGGAGTAGGGGCTGTTCTTGTTAGAAAAAGCACATTGTGGCCTATCAGGCTATCAACATTTGTGGTAAGCTCGTAATGATCATTAATTTTAAGATCGCCGTTCCATTTAGCTCTTTTTCCTTTAAATTCTTTTAAATAAAAAAGCATTAACGCAAAATCCTCCCTATCATCAGCCATAAAGGCAACATTACTTATAGAAATGAGTTCTGTTTTAATATATGCTGCTAAATCTTTAGCATGTCTTTGTTTTGCAAAAGGATCTAATGCAATATTATTTTTTCCTATTAAAACTAATATTAATATACTTAAACTAAGAGTTGCTTGTGAGATAAGAGAATAAATTTCCTTTGATATATATTCTTTTTTATCAAAAAACTGTGCCAATAATATACAACCAAACGGATAACCTACAACTGCCCAGTTAGCATTGGCTCTAGAAAATAATGCAATGAAAGTTACTATAATTAATGGTGTTAAGAAAAAAATATATAATATTTCCTTTTCCTCATTTAACCTTTTAATGTTTACTACCCTGCGAATAATATAATAAAATGGATAAATACCAAAGACTACAAATTGACTTAATATAAATAAAAAAAGCTCTTCTATATTTATATTAATTTTTTGTATATTAGCATTATCAGCAGTATGACTGAAAGTAACAAATCCGTTATCATAATTCCAATATAGATGGGGAACTATTAATACAAAAAAAGAAAAAATAAAGAATAAACCTTTTAAGTTTAAAAACTTATCTCTAACATTCTCGTGGCTTAATGATAATATTATAAGGGATATTAGCAAGTAAAACATAGCGTATTTGCTAAGAAATCCCAGAGTAAAAGCTACACTTAATAGAAAGTAACAAAAATATGAGGGCTTTTTCTTTTTATAAATTATTAAAAATAAAAAACTAAATAAGGATGAAAAAAAAATTAAAGGAACATCAGTGGTATTTATTAATGATGAAAATGTGATTCCTGGTATTAAGTTAAAAACAATAGCTGAAAAACCTGATAAAAAATTATTTTGATTTAATAGCTTTGTAGATAGAAAAACAAATATTGAAGAAAAAAAGTATAATATCGGAGAAGATAATCTTATACAGAACTCTGTATTCCCGCAGAAAAAGCTATTAAATCCTATTATCCAAGCTAATAAAGGAGGTTTTGAAAAGTAACCCCATTCTAATTTTTGGGACCAATCCCAATACTGAGCTTCATCAAAATGTAAGGGAATATTAAATGCATAAATGCTATATATTCTCACGAACAAAATTATTAAGAGGCATAAAAAAGTAGCTGTCAAACAAAAGAAATTATATTTTGAATATGAAAACATTCATTATTTAACTTTTATCTAAAACAGTGTCCCAATATAAAAAATCATTCCAAGTATGATGAAGATAGTTAGGAGGGTAGAGCTTTCCTGCTTCTTTTAGATCATGCTGTGTAGGTTTTCTGGGGGCTTTAACCAAATGCATTTTTGCTTCTTTGCAAGATAAGCTACCTTTTTTATTGTTACACCTAAAACATGCAGAAACTACATTTTCCCAATTAGATAAACCACCTCTTGACCTAGAAACTACATGGTCAAATGTTAGGTCTGATGCTTGATATTTAACGTTGCAATATTGACATCTAAAACCATCTCTCAAAAAAAGGTTAAATCTTGTAAAGGGCATATTTTTTTTAATGGGAATGAATTTTTTAAGAGAAATTACACTAGGAAGTTTCATAGAAAATGAAGTTGAATTAATAGATATATCATATTCTGCAACAATATTTACTCTATCAAGAAAAACCGCCTTGATAGTTTCTTGCCAACCCCACAAAGATAAAGGGAAATAGCTTAAAGGCTGATAATCAGCATTTAGAACTAAACAAGGACTACTATTTAAACTCCCACTCACTACAATCTCTTACTATATTATAAATGTTACAAGACTATTACTAATACATCAAAGTCTTTTTTTAACAAAATCACATCCTATAATTAGTCCTTTTTCATTTATTGAATGATCTAACTGGCTATATATTTTGGTTTCTAGAACGTTACTCATATTAATTAATTTGCTTTCTGCATGTTTCATTCTAGTTATTGGAACAACAGTATCTAACTCCCCGTGAATTAATAAAATGTCATTTTTAACAATATTTTTTGGTAAGGCACCATCCAAGAATGCACCAGAATATCCTATTACCCCCTTACACTTCCTTCTTATAGAAGTAAATAAAGATAACATTGTTCCCTGACTAAAACCTACTAAAAAGAAAGCATCCTTACCTAAATTATAATGATTTAGTTGAAAATCTATATATTTATCTAGAAGTATAAACGAGTTTTGGAGTCCTTGAAAAAGTTCTTCAGAGTCTTCTGTTAAAATATTAAACCATTGTTTTCCATCAGGGTTACCTGTACATAATTCTGGCCCATTAGGAGCTAAAAAAGTGGTATTTTTTAATTCATTTTTCCAGTGATGCGATATTTGAATTAAATCATTCCCATCTGAACCCCACCCATGCAAAAAAAACACTAACCTTTTTGTTGAATTACTAGACTGATTTATTGGACCTGCTAATTCTATTTGGCTATTCATTTTAAATATTTTCTTGCTTTTTCAATTATAATACATAATTTAAATTTAAAATCATGGAAATAATTTTAAAATACGGGATAGTGTTTTTTTCTATAGCAGTTTTTATTGTTTTAGCATTAGGTGTTTTTGCCATGGCGAGAGGCGACTCCTTCAATAAAAACTGGTCACAAAAATTGATGAGGATGAGAGTTTTATTCCAAGCTATTGCTATTCTTCTAATTGTTCTTATTTTTGGATTTTTGAGCACTTAGCTAGTATAAATAGAAAACTTATTTAACTTTACTTATAAAAATACATATATATAAATAAAAAGACATACGAAGATTTTTAAAATTTTATAATTAGGATATATGAAAGCTTTAGTAGCAGTAAAAAGAGTAGTTGACTACAACGTTAAAGTAAGGGTCAAGTCTGATGAGACAGGGGTTGAAAAAGAAAATGTAAAAATGTCAATTAATCCATTTGACGAAATAGCAATTGAAGAAGCTGTAAGGCTAAAAGAAAAAAGTATAGTGGATGAAGTAATAGTTGTATCTATAGGAAACCACTCAGTAAAGGAAACTATTAGGTCAGCATTGGCTATTGGAGCAGACAGGGGGATCCATATTCTATCTGATGTAGAGTTAGAACCATTAGGGGTTGCAAAAATTTTATCAGAACTTTGTAAGAAAGAAAAAATTGATATTGCTTTATTAGGGAAGCAGGCTATCGATGATGATTTTAATCAAACAGGTCAAAAACTTGCAGCATTACTAAATTGGCCTCAAGCTACTTTTGCTTCTAAGTTAGTTATTCAAGGAAATAAAGCTTTAGTCACTAGAGAAGTTGATGGAGGCTTAGAAACTTTAGAGGCAAATATTCCGCTAGTAATTACAACAGATCTAAGACTAAATGAACCTAGGTATGCTTCTTTA
>CAYTJO010000010.1:4441-5955 GCA_964438215.1 uncultured Rhodospirillaceae bacterium | reverse complement strand
AAAGAAAAAAGAAATTATTGAAATTTCAGCAGATGACTTAAATATTGACTATAAACCGCGTTTGGAAACTATTAAAGTTGTTCCCCCCAAAGAAAGAGAAGGAAGTGTAATAATGTTGTCAGATGTTTCTGAACTTGTGAAGACTTTGAAGGAAAAAGAGGGATTAATATAATGAGTTGTTTGGTAATATTAGAGTTAGAGAATGGCAAGCCTAGCAGACCAAGCTTAGCTACTATAACCGCATCAAAAAAACTTTCAGAGGATATAGATATTTTAATACTAGAAAGTGAAGCTAAATCAGCAGTGGAAAACTTAACTGATGCAAAAACAATTTATCATTTTTCGTCGAGTCCTAAAAACTTATTAGCAGAAGAAATTGTGAAGGTAGTTGAAAGGCTATCTTCAAAATATGATTTCATTTTAGCACCTTCTGGAACATTTTCGAAAAATTTTATGCCTCGTCTTGCTGCGATCTTAGATAAACAATTGATTTCTGATGTAATACATATACATGATCAAAATACTTTTGATAGACCTATATATGCTGGAAATGCAATTGCAACTGTAAGATCTAAAGAAAAAATAAAATTGATAACAGTTAGGGCTACTGCATTTGAGCCATATGAAAATGAAAATGGAAATTCAAAATTTATTTCTTTAGAATTACCAGAGGAAGTAAAGTTTAATAAGTTTGTAAGCAAGGAAGAATCGAAAAGTGAAAGGCCTGAATTATCATCTGCAAGAATTGTGGTTTCAGGAGGAAGAGGAATAGGGTCAACAGAAAATTTTAAAATAATAGAGAATCTTGCTGATAAATTAGGTGCAGCTGTAGGGGCAAGCAGAGCAGCTGTAGATGCAGGCTATATATCAAATGATTATCAAGTAGGACAAACTGGAAAAGTAGTTGCTCCTGAACTTTACATAGCCATAGGAATTTCTGGAGCAATTCAGCATTTAGCAGGTATGAAGGATAGCAAGGTAATTGTTGCGATAAATAAAGATGAAGAAGCGCCTATCTTTCAAATAGCTGATTATGGATTAGTGGGAGATTTGTTCACTACTATTCCAGAAATTACTAAATTAATTTAGAGGTTATTTTGTATTTTATTGGTATTGATTTAGAGGGTGTTTTAATTCCAGAGATATGGCAAAGTTTAGCAAAAAAAACTGATATAAAAGAACTAGAATTAACTACTAAAGATATACCTAATTACCAAGATTTAATGAAAAAAAGAATACAAGTTCTTAAAAAAAAAAATATCAAAGCTAAAGTATTATTTGAAATAGCAAAAACTATTTCTCCTTTTAAAGGTGCTGGAAAATTTTTATCAGAGATAAGAAAGAATCATCAAGTAATAATTTTATCAGATACTTTTTTTAACCTATCTTTACCCATATTTAAAAAGTTAAATTTCCCAACTGTTTTATGTCATCATTTAATAGTAGATAGGAAGGGAATGGTTGTAGGTATGAAAAGGTGCACCGCGGATCATAAAAGAAAAACTATAAGTTTT
>CAYTJO010000010.1:0-4431 GCA_964438215.1 uncultured Rhodospirillaceae bacterium | reverse complement strand
AAAGATAAATATAAAACTCAAGATTCACTTCAAAGTTTTATGAATAAATTAAGTGCTAATACTATTGCAATCGGGGATAGTTATAATGACTTAGCAATGCTTAAAGAAGCTAAATTCGGAATTCTTTTTAAATCTACTAAAGAAATAATATCCCAAAACAATAATTTTTTTAACTGTGACTCTTATAGAGTTTTATTAAATACCATTAACAAGAAACATAAAGAATGGAGTAAAAAATAATGTTAAGTAGAAGAAACTTTTTTTTTAGTGCTTTAACAAGCTTTATAATTTTTAATCAAAATAAAAGTTTGTTGGCGCACAAATCATCTCCTGATGCTACAGTTTCTAGTTTTGATAGGGAGGATGACAATGCGTTAATTATAGTAGATGTCCAAAATGATTTTTGTCCAGGAGGGTCACTAGCTGTTAAAAATGGCGATACAATAATCAAAGAAATAAATAAGATTCAAAAAAATTTTAAATGTATAGTCCTTACACAGGATTGGCATCCAAAAGATCATTCTTCTTTTTCTACTACCAATCCAGATAAAGAAGTTTTCTCAACTAAAGAAATGTCTTATGGAGAACAAGTAATTTGGCCTCCTCATTGTGTCATAGGAACCAAAGGTGCAGAGTTTCATAAAGAGCTAAACACTAATAAAGCAAATTTTATAATTAGGAAAGGTTTTAGAAAAAACATTGATTCGTATTCTGGGTTTTTTGAAAATGATAGGACTACATCTACAGGATTAAATGGTATTTTGAAATCTTTAAAAATAAAGAGAGTTTTCGTAGTAGGTTTAGCTCTAGATTTTTGTGTTCAATACACAGCTATTGATAGTGCGAACCTTGGATATGAGACTTATGTAATTGAGAATGCTACTTTGCCTGTCAGTATTGGTGATTCTGTTAAAGATGCACTTAATAATTTTAAAGAGCATAAAGTTAATTTTGGAAAATTAGACGAACTTCTTTAAAATTCTGTTAGCCATTCTATAAATTGGTCAGACTCCCATTCTACTGTACCTTCGACTTTGGCAAAAACTTTAAAGTTTTTATTAAAAATGAAAGTAGTAGGCAATCCTCTTAGAGAAAAATTTTTTGATACTTTCTTTTCGAAATCATAATATTTTTCTAAGTTTTTATAATTATTTTTACTAAAGAAGTTTTTTGCATCTTCTATATCTGCATCTTGACTGATAGTAAGAATTTTTACTTTAGGAAGTTTATTCTTTAGCTTATTTAAGCTACTCATTTCTTTTATACAAGGAGCACACCAAGAAGCCCAAAAGTTTAATATGTAATAGTTTGTTTTCTTGTCTAATATTTTGGTAGGGTTTTGTTCATAATCAAAAAAATCAAGATTATTTAAAAAAATATTTTTTTCTATAATTTTTATTTTATCTAAATTACTTGACCAAACTGTAACTGATTTTAGAATTATAATAAAAAATAATAAAACTAAAAAATATTTTGATGATATTGAACTCATTAGAAATCCTTAAAAAGAGGTTAAATGAAAAAAAAAATAAATAAAAGAAAAAAAAATCTTTGGGCTGGTAGGTTTAGTGAAAAACCTTCTAATTTTATGTCTACGCTTAATGCGTCAATAAATTTTGACAAAAAGCTTTATGAGGCTGATATAAAAGCATCAATACATCATGCAGAAATGCTTGCTAATCAAAATATTATTAAGAAACATGAAGCAGAAAAAATAAAGTCAGGACTTTTAAAAGTTAGACAGGAAATTAAAAATAATAAAATGATATTTAACAATGACCTTGAGGATATACATACTCATATTGAGGTCAGACTCATAGAATTAATAGGTTCAACAGGTAAGAAGCTTCACACAGCTAGGTCTAGGAATGATCAAGTTGCCACAGCAACTAAAGTCTGGGCTAGAGATGAGTGTAGAACTATTGATATTTTATTAAAAAACTTACAAAAAAGTTTATTAGATAAAGCAACTAATCATATAAATGATATTATGCCAGGATTTACTCATTTACAGCCAGCACAACCTATTTTATTAGCCCATCATCTGCTAGCCTATGTGAATATGTTTGGTAGAGACAGAGAAAATTGCATGAGCTTAATTAGCAGGCATAACTTATCTCCCTTGGGAAGTGCTGCATTAGCAGGAACCACATTTAATATAAATAGGGAAGAGACAGCTAATCAGCTTGGATTTGAAGGAATTATGAGAAATTCTTTAGATGCAGTTTCAGACAGAGACTTTGTATTAGATATTTTAAATTTATGCTCCCTGATTTTTATACATTTGAGCAGATTATCTGAAGAAATAATAATTTGGAGTTCTCCTGGGTTTAATTTTGTAGTTTTATCTGATAAGTACTCAACTGGATCATCTATTATGCCGCAGAAAAAAAATCCTGATGCAGCAGAATTAATAAGGGGCAAGAGTGGAAGAGTAATAGGAAATTATGTAGCTTTGTATAACCTTATGAAGGGATTACCTCTAGCATATTCCAAAGATATGCAGGAAGATAAGGAACCGTTATTTGATAGTATAGAAACAACCAAAATATGTTTGCAAGCTATGAATGGTATTATAGAGACGATAGAGTTTGTTCCAGATAATATGAGATTAATGTGTTCCATTGGTTTCTTAACTGCTACTGATATGGCTGACTGGTTTGTAAAAGAGCTCAAGATGAACTTCAGAGACTCACACAACCTAACAGGAAAAATAGTAAAGTTTGCTGAGTCAAAAAATTTATCATTGGAAAAATTAACCCTGAAAGATTTAAAAAGATTCAACTCAAAGATTTCTAAAAAATTATTTGATGCTATTGATTTGAAAAATTCTATTGATAATAAGATAAGTTCTGGAGGCACAGGATCTTCTAATGTTCAAAGAGAAGTTGTATTAGCTAAGGAAAAATGGCTAAAATAATATTAGCATTAATTTTAATTATATTTATGCTGGCTTGCGGCAAAAAAGGAGATATACCTATTTCTAAAACTGAAGATGAAAATCAACCAGCAAGAATTGAAAAAGAAAGGATTTATAAATTTTAAAACAATGAAAAGTTTTTCTTATAAAGATAACAAACTATATTGTGAAAAAGTTTCTCTTGAAAAAGTAGTTCAAAAAATAAGCACACCTTTTTATCTTTATTCTAGCAAACAAATTTTAGATAATTTTAATTCTTTAGCTGAGAAATTAAAAGGTTATAACGTTTTAATAGCATATGCAGTAAAAGCAAACTCAAATATTTCAATTTTGAAGTTATTAGCAAAAAAAGGAGCAGGAGCAGATGTTGTATCATATGGGGAGCTTATAAGAGCAATAAAATCAGGCATTCCAGGAAAGAAAATAGTTTTCTCTGGAGTAGGAAAAACAGATTTAGAAATTTCTAGAGCTATCGATCACAATATTTTACAATTTAATATAGAATCATATGAAGAACTCTTAACAATAGAGAAAATTGCTAGAGAAAAAAGATCTAAGGCAAATATTTCTATTAGAATTAATCCAGATATTGATGCAGGAGGACATCCAAAAATTTCTACTGGGAAAAAAACGGATAAATTTGGTATATCAATCAGTGAAGCTTTAAAGGTTTATAAAGAAGCATCAAATTACACCTGCTTGAATATAGTGGGAGTTGATATGCATATAGGATCTCTAATTTTGCAGATCAAGCCGTTTGAAAAATCGACCGGCAATGAGTATGTCCTTGCGGCGGCAATTCACATAGGCGAGGAAAAATCGACGGAGTTCAAAGAGGCGGAAAAGGAGGGAGGCAGTTCAAATCAATTGCCGGGATCGCGGGCGATCAATGTGGTCGTTGTCGCCGATGTCGATGTTCTGGCGGGAGTATTTTTCCTGCTTCGTGAACGGGCGAGTTTTTTCGATGAACGATTTGCCAAGTGGCAAGTCGATAATGTTCCCTTCGTCCTCAATGTCTTGGATGATTTGGCGGGCGATTCTCGGTTTATCGATATTCGAAAACGACGACCGATGCATCGGGAATTGATGTCGATCAAGCGATTGGGAGACAAAGCGAAAGAAGACCGCGATCATGCCAGGCAGACGGCACAGAAAAAGTTCAAAACAATTCTTTATCGCGCCATCTATTCCGGCAGTTATAACTAATTTATTTGGATTAAGTTTATGATGTTTTGCGATAGAATTGTACAAATCAGACATTTCAGGATAATTGGTAAACTTCTCAGAAGTTAGTTTTGAAAAGATATTCTTAAGAAAATTTCTTTCAAATTTTTTAATTCTTTCATTTTTATCCAAGCGAAGCTTATTTTCCCTAGTCTTTTCGGTGTTTTTAATGCGGAAAATATTTTCAATTCCTTTTTTTTTTTTAAGTTTAAACATATGTTAAGAAAATTAAATTACAGTGCAGGAACTACAAGGTTTAATTTTTTTTCAATTTTTAATCAAATGTT
>CAYTJO010000009.1:13813-14113 GCA_964438215.1 uncultured Rhodospirillaceae bacterium | reverse complement strand
AATAGAACTAAAAGAAATAAGAAAATTAGAAAAACTAAAAGGAGAAGAACTTAACGATGCTAAAATACTATTAGCGAACTCAGTTACAGAAGTGTTGCATGGTTACGATAAAACTAAACTAGCAGAAAAATCATCTAAATCAATTTTAGTTAATGAATTAACAGATAACGATAGCTTGCCGAAAGTAAACTTGCAATTTAATATATTAGAAAAGGGTGTGCCAATATATAAAGTTTTCTCATTAGAAAAAGTTTTATGTAAATCTAACAGTGATGCTCGTAGATTGATACAACAAGGAGG